>CALLVC010000617.1 GCA_938010785.1 uncultured Saprospiraceae bacterium | reverse complement strand
AAGTCAAAATCGTAATATATAAACCTTTGAAAAATGGATAGTCGATGTTTGAAGATTGCATCTTCAAACCAATATTTTAGCAGTTTTTAACTTTTATCAGTCGATTACATATTATAAAAACGACTTTTCGTTCGCCCTATTGGCTATTTTAAGCTAAAAGCGGGATGAAGTATTGCCAGCACTCCAAGGACTGGCAGTACTTTATATCGCTCTTAGACTTCAAAAGCACATACCTTATTTTCAGAATCTCTATACAGCTTTACTACCCATTGTACGCAGCTTGGACTACTTAAATAAATTTTCAAAATAATAAAAAGGCAATCAGAATGGTGAAAATATCAATCTTGGTAGGTAATATTAGAAGGAGTTCTCAGTTGCTCATTTTTTGAAAATTGCAACTGAGAACTTTTAAACTATTAATGCGAATCAGGGTGATTTTTGAAATCATGGTGATTTAGGCTCTAACTAACTAAAAATCAGTATTTCTTTCTACCCCTGATTCGCATTATTAATCTATTAGTAGATTCAACTTTTTAATTCCGCTTAGCAGAAACCCCAATCGTCATTTTTGCATCCATATTCATATCTCCTAAAGGTGTTCCACCTACCGTTACTTTTCCAGATAAATCTTGCTGAATATCAGATGTAATAGCCCATCCAGTTTTTTCATCTACTACGATAACCCCAGAAATAGGTCCAGACATTTTGTAACTCATTTTCATGCCTTGTGCTTCAATCGGGGCTGCATTTGGGTCACTGCTTGATTCTCCTGTAACATCAATGGTCACTTTACCACCACTTCTTTCTTTAATGGTGTAGGTATAATCGGAACTTAATGCAATACCAGATTTAGTCTTTATATTTTTTGACCACGAATCTCCAATATTCATAATTTTTCCTTGAGAAAAACCTGTAATTGTTTCAAAATTATTTTTGAAGGCATCTTCACCAATATAACCTTCCAACAAAGAAGCAGCTTGTTCACCACCTTTGATTTTACTTAAGACTTGCTTTAATGCTTCGTCTGCCCCTTCAATACTAGTCACTTTTCCATTTTTGTTTAAGCTAGCTTGCATCGTTTTACCAATTAAGCCTCCCAAACTGCTGAAAGGTGAACTCGAATCATTATCTCCTTTTTGAGAGTCATAATTGAAATCTCCAGCCATTGGAATACTCACATCCACTGCCATCTTTTCAATTTTGAAGTCAACATCAGTAACACCAGTTGGTTTTACTGCTTTTACCAAAAAATCAAAGTCTTGAACCGCTTGACCAACAATATCAAATTTTTGTCCCATCATGGACATCCCTACATTATTGGATGTAGTAATCGTATAATCTAAATTAGCACCACTTTCCAATCCCATATCCATGGTCAACGGTTTGGTAGCGCTACAAGCTGCTAATAAAACAACAGCTAAGGAAAAACTAAAAAATTTAACTAAAGAATTCATATAGATGATTTTGTTTATGAATATTTTATTTATACTTACAATATATATGACGCAAAAATCTTAAATTAGGAACACAAAGAAATAACAAATTATAGGAATAGGCTATAAATTTTCAAAATAGGTGATTTTTATCTCTAATTAGAATTCATAAGTTTTGAATTTTAGTACATTTGCAGCTTAGATTTTTGAAACCATACAGTTTTGAGAAAAGAGATTAGAGAGCAGAGAAAAGAGACTTAATTTTAAGTATACTGGAATATTTTGTGCTTTATTAGTTAAATATTTTGCTTTTTAACCGATTAAGTATCTCTACTCTCTGTTCTAGTTTTTGTATGGTTTCAAAACTTAAATTTAAAATACTTTAACTACACTTATTTTAAAAGCATGAAAAGACGACCTACATTGGCAGAACGCTCCGTTAAACAAACTGATTTGACCTTACCCAATCAAACCGCTTTTTATAGAGGTAAAGTTAGAGATGTTTATACAGTTGAAAATCAATTGATTATGGTCGCTTCTGACCGTATTTCTGCTTTTGATTATATTTTACCTCGTCCTATTCCCTACAAAGGACAAGTGCTTAACCAAATTGCAACCCATTTCTTAAACAGCACAGAGGATATTTGTCCCAATTGGTTGACAGCTACTCCTGATGAAAATGTCGCAGTTGGTATTGCTTGTGAGCCATTTAAGGTGGAAATGGTGATTAGAGGGTATTGTGTTGGGCACGCTTGGCGGACGTATCGTTCTGGGGAAAGAATGCTTTGTGGGGTTAAAATGCCAGAGGGTTTGAAAGAGAATGACGCTTTTCTAACGCCGATTATTACGCCCGCTACTAAGGCAGAAGAGGGACATGACGAGGATATTTCCAAAGAAGAAATTATTAAACAAGGCATTGTTTCCAAGGCAGATTATGAATTATTAGAAAAATATACCCACGCGTTATTTCAAAGAGGAACGGAAATGGCTGCTAAACAAGGACTAATCTTAGCAGACACTAAATACGAGTTTGGGAAGAAAGATGGAAAAATTTACTTAATCGATGAAATCCATACGCCTGATAGTTCAAGATATTTTTACAAAGAAGGCTTCGATGCTCGACAAAAGAAAGGCGAAAAACAAAAGCATTTGTCTAAGGAGTTTGTGCGAGAATGGTTGATTGCAAATGGATTTCAAGGATTAGAGGGACAAAGTATGCCAGTAATGCCTGATAGCTTTGTAGAATCTGTTTCTGATAGATACATTGAATTATTCGAACAAATAACTGGTAAGAAATTTAAGAAAGCAGATACGACAAATGTCTTGGCGAGGATTGAATTGAATATTCTTGCTTATTTGAAAGGCTAACCTTAGTTTTAATGGTGTCTCGAATATGTTTATTTAAGCTACTATAAACTATCAGCTTAAAAAAATCGTTTTTATAAAAAATATAAAAACAAGCTTTTGAAAAAACTCCTATTCCTTTTTCCAGTTCTATTGCTTTCTTTTTGCAAAAAAGAAGAACAACCTCGTATTTTCAACCGAACCTGCGTGACGACTCAGCACCACGATTTAATTATTGGAGATATTGAAGTCTATGTCAAATATCACGCAACCGATTTTAACTTTCCTGGTTACGAGGATTTAGCTGAATATGATACCGTTTTCACGACGAATGCACAGGGTAGAGGTTGTATTGAAAATTTGCCAATTGGGAAACATTGGTTAGTTGGTGTTGGTTTTGACCCTGCAATTAATCAAGGAATTGAAGGGCGAGACTTTGTCGAGATTTCTTTTGAAAATCCAGAAATTGATAGGATTTTGTATGTTGGGGAAGAGTGAAGTCAGATAAAAAAGTAATAAATATCCGTGTTCCTTCACTAATCCGTGGTATTGATTACTACCACGGATTAGTGAAG
>CALLVC010000616.1 GCA_938010785.1 uncultured Saprospiraceae bacterium | reverse complement strand
AAAATACTTTCTAATTTGCTTGCACAAACAAGTAGATTTTAAATAAAATCTGCGATTAAAGCTTACCTGAACAGATACTATTTTTCTAACACCTTTCGTTTTACAAAAAAACCTTTAGGTTTATTTTATAGGACTTTTTTATCTGACGCTCTATTATGCCTATCCCATCATTTTTTATCGCAATTCTATTTACAGGATTCACTTGTTTGATTCTTAAAGGTGGGAGAGAATAACAACCTCAACTTTTAATCATTTTATTAAGGAAAACCAACAATAAAAACCATGCAAAAAAGCCACATCGTATTTTTAGGTAAATCTAGCCTATTCTTATTACTCCTAATTTTTTTTCAAGCTTGTAAAGACCAATCTACAAACTCTTCGACTGCCCCCGCAGATATAAGTTCGTATATATATGCTTACACTTCTGGAGTAGTTTCCAAAACGACACCTATTCGAGTTCGATTTACCCAAAATGCAGCGACCTTAGACCAAGTGGGGCAACCTGTTGATAAAGGAATTTATCATTTGACCCCTGAGATTGAAGGACAAGCTATATGGGAAGATACCCGAACATTACTATTTGAACCAGCTACCTATTTGACCTCCGGCACAGACTATACGCTAAAAGTAAGGCTAAATAAATTATTTGAGGATGCCCCTAAAAAAGCGAACCAATTTTCTATGCCCTTTCGAACTAGGGATTTGAGTTTTGATTTAAAAGTTGACGGTTTAAGGGCAGCGAATGCCACAGATTTAAAAGCGCAAGAATTACATGGAAATATTCATACAGGAGATATTGCAGAAGGAGATATGGTAGAAAAAGGCCTAATTGCTAAGCAAAGTGGCAAAAAATTACCAATTTCTTGGCAGCATTTAAACGGTGGAAAAAAGCATCAATTTATTATTGAAGGGATTAGTAGAGGCAATTCCGCTTCAGCAGTGGCATTAAATTGGAATGGAAACGCAATCGGCATTTCTAAAAAAGGAGAAAAATTAATCACGATACCGCCTTTGGATGAATTTAAAGTGAATTGGGCGGAAGTTGGTCAAGGAGGGGATACACATATTAAAATAAGTTTTACAGACCCCTTGCAAAAGAATCAGCAATTAAAAGGCTTAGTCAGCATAGCTAATTATACAGGACGATTGAAATTTGTGGTCGATGGCAGTTTATTGAAAGTTTATCCAACAGGAAGAATTACAGGCGAAAGGAAAATTATTGTTTTGCCTGGGATAAAAAATATTAATGGCAATAAAATGCCAAAAAAGAGTGAGTGGAATGTAGCTATTTCTGATGCAGAACCTAAACTTCGATTGGCAGGAAAAGGAACAATTATGCCCAATTCTGATGGACTAATTTTTCCTTTTGATGCAGTCAGTTTAAAGTCCGTCGATATAGAGGTCGTAAAGATTTTTGACAATAATATGCTACAATTTTTACAAACCAATGCCCTAGATGGTGGTCATGATTTAGCCAGAGTTGGCCGAATTATTTTACAAGAGAAAGTGAATTTAAAAGATTTAGACCCAACAGCTGACCCTTTTATAATGTCTAGATATGCAGTGGATTTGGCTAAATTAATTGAAAATGACCCAACTGCTATTTATCAAATTCGAATGGGTTTTCGTCCTGCCTATTCTTTATACAACTGTGGGGAAGAAAATGACGAAACAGAGGACTTAACAGTCTTAATGAATGACTTTAATAACGGTGGACAAATCAAAAGTATTTGGGGAGACTACTATGGTATTGAAGGTCGATATGATGGGTTTGAATGGGGACATCGAGATAACCCCTGTTTTCCAGCCTATTATAATTATGACCGTTTTGTAAAAAGAAATGTCATTGCATCTGACCTAGGTATAATCGCCAAAGGTGGTAAAGATGGTTCAGTATTAGTAGCGGTAGCTGATTTAAAAACGACGGAACCTGTTTCCGAAACCGTCCTAGAATTTTATGATTACCAACAACAATTGATTAAAACTATGACTACCGATGGCGCGGGTATGGTCAAAACCAATCTAGAAAGAAAACCATTTGTAGTGGTAGCGACCAAAGGCAATCAGAAGGGCTATTTGAGAATGTTAGACCCTAGTTCTTTATCCTTGAGTAGATTTGACGTAGAAGGAACGGTTGCTCAAAAAGGATTGAAAGGTTTTATTTATGGAGAAAGGGGCGTTTGGCGACCTGGCGATTCGATTTATTTAAATTTTGTCCTAGAAGATAAACAAGGAAAATTACCTGCTGACCATCCAGTTAGTTTTGAGCTAGTAGACCCAAAAGGTCAAGTGCAACACCAATGGACAAGTGCCGAAAATATCAATAAAGTTTATCCTTTAGCATTAGTGACTAATCCTAATGCACCGACTGGAAATTGGATGGCTAAAGTGAAAGTTGGAGGAGCTACTTTTACCAAAAGTGTAAGAGTAGAAACGGTAAAACCCAACCGACTGAAAATTAAGATGGACCTAGGAGAAGAAGAAATCAAAGCTAATGCTGGGAATCTAACCACTGATTTACAAGTAAATTGGTTACATGGTGCTCCAGCTCAAAATGTAGCGGTTAAAATTGAAAAGCAAATTCGACCAGTAAACACGACTTTTAAAAACTTTAAAGAATATGAATTTGATGACCCTGCCCGAAAATTTACTGGGGAGCCAGAAGTAGTTTTTGATGGAAAAGTCGATGATAATGGCAATGCGAAAGTGACTATAAAACGGAATCAAAGCAACTTATTTCCAGGGAAAGTGGCTAGCAGTTTTAGTATACGAGCTTTTGAAAAAGGAGGTGATTTTAGTACCAACCAATTTATAGTGAAAGAAAGTCCATTTAGTACCTATACTGGACTTTATATCAAGAAAAATAAATATGGAGAGAAGCGACTTGATATTGGAAAAGATGGAAAGATAGAAATGATTGCGGTAGATGAAAATGGCAATCCTGCGGCAGGACGAAACCTCAAAGTAGGCTTGTACAGAGTCGATTGGCGTTGGTGGTGGGATAAAGGTGGTGATAATATTTCTCAATATAATTCTGCCAAACATTTTGGCGCTGTTTCCTCCGCAAACCTCCGAACAAATGGAAAAGGCGAAGTGGATTGGAATGTCACCATTGATGACTGGGGGCGCTATTTAGTTAGAGTTTGTGATGCTCAGAGTGGACATTGTTCAGGCGATATTTTCTATGCAGGTTATCCATGGAATGATGGAGAAAGCAATCAAAATAGAGATGCAGCATCGATGTTGGCTTTTGCAGCGGATAAGGATAAATATAATGTAGGAGATAAAGTAGAACTAACGATTCCTTCTAGTGGAGATGGCCGAGCTTTGGTTTCTATAGAAAATGGTTCTAGAGTCATAGAGACCTATTGGACAGATACCAAAAATGGAGAGACTAAATTCAGTTTTTATGCGACAGAAGAAATGACACCGACCGTCTATGCAAATGTCTCTTTGGTACAACCGCATGCTCAAGTCCTAAACGACTTACCCATTCGATTATACGGTGTAATTCCAATAAATATAGAAGACAAAAATACTCGGTTGGATCCAGAGTTGACAATGCCAAAAGTGCTTGAACCAGAGCAGGTCGTAACTATTGAAGTGTCGGAAAGTAATGGAAAGGAAATGGCGTATACCATTGCCATGGTAGACGAAGGTTTATTAGATTTAACTCGTTTTAATACACCAAATCCTTGGAATAGTTTCTATGCCAGAGAAGCATTGGGGGTTAAAACATGGGATGTTTATGACCATGTATTGGGCGCTTATGGCGGAGAATTAGAAAGAGTTTTAGCCATCGGTGGAGATGCAGCATTGCGTAAATCTAAAGACAATCAGCAGGCGAATAGATTTAAGCCCGTGGTCAAAAATTTAGGACCATTTCTATTGAAAAGTGGCGCAAAAGCTACCCATAAAATCGAAGTCCCTAACTATGTAGGTTCCGTTCGGACAATGGTCATTGCCTCCAATAATGGTGCCTATGGAAGTTCCGAAAGTACGACTCCTGTTAGAAAGCCCCTTATGGTTTTAGCAACTTTACCAAGAGTCTTAGGACCAACAGAAGAACTGACTTTGCCTGTGACCGTTTTTGCCATGGAATCAAAAATCAAAAATGTCAATGTAAAGATTGAGGAATCAAGTGGTTTAGTTAAGGTACTTGGTGGGAATAGCCAAAATGTAGCCTTTTCAAAACCAGGCGAAGCTTTGGTTAATTTTAATTTAAAAGTTGGTGAAGCAATAGGTGTGGCTAAATTTAAAATCACTGCCACAGGCGCAGGAGAAACAGCGACGCAAGAAATCGAAATACAAGTAAGAAATCCGAATCCATTTGTTAATGATATTCAGGAAAAATTATTGCAGCCTGGAGAAAGTTGGGAAACTACTTTTGATGCAGTTGGCATTACTGGAACCAATGAAGGATTGTTGGAAGTATCTAATATGCCACCGATTGATTTAGGAAAGAGGTTAAATTATTTAATTCAGTATCCACATGGTTGTATTGAACAAACGACCTCTTCGGGTTTTCCTCAACTATACGTTACCAAGTTGATGGAGGTAGATGAATATCGACAAAAACGAATTACGCAAAATATTACGGCTACCCTCAAGCGATTAAAACGGTTTCAAACTTCTAATGGGGGATTTGGGTATTGGCCAGGGGATAGTTATGCAAGTACTTGGGGAACAAATTATGCGGGCCATTTTATGTTAGAAGCAGAAAAATTAGGATACGCCTTGCCCATCGGTTTATTAACTCGGTGGAAAAATTATCAGAAGAAACAGGCGCAAAACTGGAATTATGGAGCCAATCGGCACGACAATGGTTTGACCCAAGCCTATCGTTTATATACCCTTGCTTTGGCGGGTGCACCTGAAATCGGAGCAATGAACAGATTGCGAGAAACGAATAAAATTTCTGACCAAACTAAATGGAGATTAGCGGCAGCCTATGCCCAAATTGGTAAGATAGAAGTAGCAGAAGCTTTAATCCAATCCCTTTCCACAGATATAAAACCTTATCGAGAATTGAGTTACACTTATGGTTCCGGAATGAGGGACGAAGCGATGATTTTGGAAACCTTAATCAGTATGAAAAAGCTGGATAAGGCAGGAAGTATTGTGAAAAATATATCTAAAAAATTGAGTTCAGGTGCTTGGTATGGTACGCAAACCGTGGCCTATTCTTTGTTAGCACTTGGAAAATATATTGGAGATTCAGAGGTAGGGAAGGAGTTTAAGTTCGCTTACCAAGTTGGAAATAAGGCAAGTGTAAATGCAGGCTCTTCGACGCCTATAATGAGCATAGATATGCCCGTGGAAAGAACTGGTAATCAATTAAGTATAACCAATAATAGTGAAGGTATACTTTATGCGACTTTAATTAATCGAGGCCAGCCATTGATAGGTGACCAAACGGCAAAGGAAGAAAATCTAAAAATGTCGGTGAAATATCTAGCAAATGACGGAGAAGCGTTAGACGTGAGTAATCTAACCCAAGGTACTGATTTTGTGGCACAAGTCACCATTACCAATCCAGGAACAAAAGGCATTCGCTATGATGAAATGGCCTTGACGCAAATATTTCCTTCAGGTTGGGAAATTTTGAACACCAGAATGACTAATGTAGAACGTTTTTCCAATTCCAATAAACCTGAATATCAAGACATTCGAGATGACCGTGTGTATAGTTATTTTGATATCAACCAAAAAGCAAAACATACTTACACGATACAACTAAATGCAGCTTATGAAGGGAGATATTATCTGCCTACAGTGAGTTGTGAGGCAATGTATGATAACACGATTGCAGCTCGACAGCCAGGGCAATGGGTGGAGGTGAGTAAGGAAAAGAGCTTATAGATTGGATGGGCACTGTTGGTAACAATGGCAGCTAAGAAAGGCAAAAATTAAATAGGTTAAGATATATTTTTTCATTGGCTAATTACATTAGCGACATTGACTTTCTGAGCTAAGACCTTTGGAATCATAACCTCTTTTCCATTGAGTTCAATAAAGACCATTTCTTCATTTTGGCGGTCTAATTTAAACTGACTATCAGGCAATAAGCCTAAGCGCCATAGCTGCGTACTAATAGCCTCACTTATCTGTTGCTGAGCAATAACTGCAAATTGATTGGCCTTGAGATTACTCAAAGCAAATTCTGGAAATCCAACTTTTGAAGGAATAGGGGAGCCGTGTGGGTCTTTTTTGGGAAAGCCTAGCGTAGCATCTACTTCATCCAAAATTTCTTCGGACAATAAATGTTCATATTTCTCGGCATCTTCGTGAATCTGTTCAGCAGATAAGCCAATCTGATTTACCAAGTAAGTTTCCCAAAGTCTATGTGCTCTGACCAATCGAAGCGCCTCATCCTTTCCTCTTTGGGTCAAACTGATTTGGTTATTTTTGTGATTAAGGAGTTCTTGAGTGTTCATTTGTTTTAAATACTTTGACAACTTAGCTTTCGATAAGCCTAATTTTCCTTTGACTTTGATGAAGGTAAATTCACCCCTTCCTTCCAGTTTTAAACCTTCTTTTAAGATGTCTTCAACATGGATTTTGTTCTGTAATTTTCGTTTTTGAAAGTATTTAAAAACTAGTCCCTTTTTAGGCGAAAAGAAAACGGCAGTCAAGTAAAACATCGTTGCGACCACTGCCATAGCAGGACCAGGAGGCGCTTCAACGATAATGGCACCAAGCAATCCAATAATCGCAGAAAGTAAGCCGACCACCCCTGCAATGACCAAGACATATTGCAGGCGGTCCGATAATAACAAAGCAGTTGATGCGGGTGTAATCAGCATCGCCACCACTAATATGACCCCTACGGTACCTAAGGATGCCACTACCGCAAAAGAGAGCATCAACATCAAGAAGTAATGCATCATTTTAACAGAAATACCCATCGTTTGGGCAACTACTTCTTGAAAAGTAGTGGCAAATAAATACCTATAAAAAACGGCAATAGAGACTAAAACATAAACAGTTACCGCAGCAGTTAAATACAAATCTTCATTGGAAACACCCATCACTGTACCAAATAAAAAATCCTTTAAATCCAAATGAACGCCTTCTCTTGATACACCAGAAATACCTATTACTCCAAGTGCAAACATAGTGGTAAATACAATACCTATCGCTGCATCATTTTTTGTTTTGACATTATGTTGAATCCAAGTTATTCCTACAGCAGCAACGAGACCCGCAATTACAGAACCTGCAAAAAAACCAATGGTGCTATAACCAACTAACATAAAAGCGACTACTACACCTGGTAAAATAGCATGAGCTAAAGCATCACCTATCAAAGCCATATTTCGCAGCACAATGAAGCAGCCTAAAACTCCGCACATCAGCCCAACCATAGACGAGGCTAATAATGCCCGTATGGCCCATTCTTGTTGTAATATATCTAATAAATTTTCCATAATTACGATTTAAGATAACGTAAATATAGGAAAATAATTAGAATAGGCAAAATTTATTTTTAGATTAGGCTAAAAATTAAGAAATGAACGTTGCCTTTTACTGGAAAGATGTATTGTAGCATTGGGAATCGCTTTTAAAACCAAATTATTTATGCCTACTTTTTAAAACATCAATTACCTCTGTAAGGGTATATTTCTTTGCTGCTAATAATACCAAATAATGATACATTAAATCAGCTGCTTCGCCCATAAAAAGGTCTTTATCGTTGTCTTTGGCTTCGATGACTAATTCTACAGCTTCTTCACCTACTTTTTGTGCCACTTTGTTGAGACCCTTTTTAAAAAGAGAAGTCGTATAGGATTTTCCAGATGGATTATCCCTTCGGTCTTGAATGACACTTTCTAAGTGAAGTAGAAAATTATCGGTTATGTTGGTTTCTTCAAAGCAGGTATCTGCACCAGTATGACAAACCGGTCCAACTGGATTGACCTTTGCCAAAATGGTATCATCATCACAATCTTTGGCAATACTTATTAAATTTAGAAAATTACCCGAAGATTCGCCTTTGGTCCACAATCGTTGTTTGCTACGACTGAAAAAAGTCACTCGCTTTTCTTTTATGGTTTTTTGCAAAGCTTCGGCATTCATATAGCCCAACATTAGGACTTTATTCGTATTATCATCTTGTACAATTACAGGGATTAATCCGTCGCCTTTTTCAAAGTCTAATTGATTTATGGTAAAATTCATTTTTAATTTTCAATTTTCAATTTAAAACCTGCCCGACTACACGTCAGGCTGGCGGGTTTTCATTCCATTAACTATCGAACAACTATATCTTTATCCGCCAAATACTTTTTCAAATCAGGAATTTCGATTTCCCCAAAATGAAAAATACTAGCGGCTAATCCTGCATCTGCTTTTCCCTTGGTAAATACTTCTTCAAAATGTTCCATATTTCCAGCACCTCCAGAGGCAATAATCGGAATATTCAAATTATCAGATAATTGGGCCAAGGCATCAATAGCAAAACCTGCTTTTGTGCCATCGTGGTCCATAGAAGTGAATAGAATTTCTCCAGCTCCTCTTTCTTGCATTTCTTTGGTGAATTCGAATAATCTACGCTCCGTCGCAATTCGTCCGCCAGAAACGTGTACAATCCATTCGCCAGCTACATATTTAGCATCAGCAGCGACAACGATACATTGATTACCAAATTGTAGCGATAATTCGTCAATTAAAGCAGGATTCCGGACCGCAGCAGAGTTGATACTCACTTTGTCGGCTCCATTCATCAAACAAACATCTACATCTTCGATACTAGCGATACCACCACCAACGGTAAATGGGATGTTTAGATTTTTAGCAATATTACGAGCAAGTGTAGCTAAAGTTTTGCGTTTTTCGTGAGTAGCAGTAATGTCTAAAAAGACCAATTCATCTGCTCCTTTTTCACTGTAGGCAGCGCCTAACTCCACAGGGTCTCCAGCGTCCCGAAGGTTGACAAAATTAACCCCTTTTACCGTTCTGCCATCTTTAATGTCCAAGCAGGGGACGATTCTTTTTGCGAGCATTTAATTAGTTGACTTGTTGGTTGATTATTAATTATTAAAGTGCAACTTCATTCCTTACATTTCAACTAATTCTTTCACACTTAACCGTCCTTCATAAATAGCTTTCCCAATGATAGCTCCATAACAATCAATTTCTACCAACGCTTCCATATCTTTCATAGAGGTCACACCACCACTAGCAATCAATTGTAAATCAGGAAATTCTGTTCGAATTTTTTTGTACAAATCAACAGACGTACCTTGTAGTAAACCATCTTTGGCGATGTCAGTACAAATAATGTATTTCACCCCTTTCGTGATATAATCTGCCAAAAAATCAAACAGGTTTAATGCCGTCGTTTCTTGCCAACCACTTATTGCAATCTGTTCATTTTTGACATCGGCTCCAAGAATGATTTTTTCACTGCCATATTTCTCCAACCACCCTTCAAAAGTTGCTCGGTCTTTGACCGCAATACTTCCACCAGTAATTTGTAAAGCTCCAGAATTAAAGGCAATTTCGGCATCTTTATCAGTTTTTAAACCACCACCGAAGTCAATTTTTAAATTGGTCTTGGTCGCAATTTTTTCTAGGACTTTCCAGTTGACAATGTGTTTGGCTTTTGCGCCGTCTAAATCTACTAAATGTAAACGTTCGATGCCTGCCCCTTCAAATTCTTTGGCGACTTCTAAAGGGTTTTCATTATAGACCTTTTTCTGGTTGTAATCGCCTTGAGTTAATCGGACACATTTACCGTCTATAATATCTATTGCTGGTATTATTTGCATTTTTTATAGATTCGAGAGTAGAGAATAGGGAATAGAGATTCCATATAGTCGGTCTCTATTCTCTACTCTCTATTCTCTGTTCTTAAATATTTATAAAATTCTCAATAATCTTAGCCCCAACTTTCCCAGATTTCTCTGGATGAAACTGCGTGGCATAAAAATTATCCTTTTGTAAGGCAGCACTAAAAGGTTGACAATAATCAGCCACGGCTGCGGTATGACTACTTTGCTCCACATAATAACTATGGACAAAATAAACCCGTTCGTTTTCCA
>CALLVC010000615.1 GCA_938010785.1 uncultured Saprospiraceae bacterium | reverse complement strand
GCCCATTTTTATCTTCTATAATCGAGTTAATGTCATTATCAGATAAGCCATTTTTTGTGGTGAAATTTTTAAAGGTGATGCTTTTAGTATCCTTTGCCAATCCATCGTATAGACTTAAGCCTTCTTGGGTACCAATCCATATTTTACCCGATTTATCTTCATAAATACAGCCAATGCCATCATAAACCAATCCTTCTTTTGTGGTATAATTGATAAAGGTTTTACCGTCATATACATAAAGACCACCTCCAATTGTTCCAAACCAAAGATTCCCTTTTCTATCTTCTAAAGCACAAAAAACATGATATCGTCTCAATGAATCTTTGTTGGTAAAGTTGGTGAAAGTCGTTCCGTCGTAGCGGATAATTCCTTCCCATGAAGCTATCCAAATATTCCCTTTTTTGTCTTGTATCATATTCCGAACAATACTCCTTGGACCGGTTGTTGATTCTATCGGTTCGGATTCTACAAAATAAGGGTCAAAATCTGATAAATTGCTTGGTAATTGCTGGACAGGTGTTTTATTTTTCGATGGTTCTACAGTTCTTTTGATTGGTGCGGACCTATTCTGGCTTTTACAAGAAATGACAACGAGAGATATAAAAAGAAGGATAAAAATAATTAGCTTTTTAAGCATATAACTAGGTCTATTTTTGATTCTTTGCTATTACAAAACAAAATAAAAATCCGTTCTCTTTCAATTATCCATTGTATATTTTTCTGTACAACGGATGATTGAAGGAGAACGGATTTATTTATCAATTACTCTTCGTCTCCATAAATATAAACCCCTCGCTCATTCGGCTTAGCAAATCCTCGATACATGCCTGGAGTATTATGCGGCATTGCTACATTACCATGTTTATCTACCGAAATAATACCTCCACTTCCTCCAACTTCTACTAATTTTTCATTGACTACTTGATTAGCGGCAGTTTTTAAGTCCTCTTTCAGGTATTCCATTCTTGCAGAGATATCATGGGCTACTGCATATCTAATAAAAAATTCTCCATGTCCAGTACTTGAGATAGCGCAAGTGTTATTATTAGCGTAGCAGCCAGCACCGATAATGGGAGCATCTCCAATTCGGTTAAATCGTTTATTAGTCATTCCACCCGTGGAAGTTCCAGCGGCTAGATTGCCATCTTTGTCTAAGGCAGCACAACCCACCGTCCCATATTTCCAATCGTTAAATTCTAATTGGTCATGATAGCCCAATTGCATTTCTTTCGCTTTGGCTTTATCTAAGGCATCCATTCGATGTTGGGTCCAAAAATAAGAAGGATCTACAATTTCTAAGCCTTGCTCTTTGGCAAACTTTTCTGCGCCTTTTCCTGATAGCATAACGTGATTGGACCGTTCTAAAACTGCTCTGGCAGCATTGATGGGATTTTTTATATTGGTGACGCCACTAATGGCACCTGCATTTTGGGTCTTTCCATCCATAAAGGATGCATCTAATTCATTTGTTCCATGATTGGTAAAAACAGCTCCTTTTCCAGCATTAAATAGGGGAGAGTCCTCCATCACATTAATGGTAGCTACTACTGCATCCATTGCCGTTCCTCCGCTTTTTAAGATTGCTTCTCCTGCATTTAATGCTTCATTTAATTTTGCTCTAAACTCTGCTTCTTTTTCTGTCGTCATATTTTTTCTTAGAATAGTGCCAGCACCACCATGAATGGCCATAGCATATTCGGCTTTTTTTTGTGGCTTAACTTTTTTATTCTCAGTTGTTACTTTCGCTGATTCAGGAGTGACATTCTTACAACTGTAAAGTGCTAGAAAAGCAATAAGGAGGTAACAAAATTTTTTCATAATTCGATTTTATTAGATAGGTGTAATATGAATTTATTATAAATCTATAGGTTTTTCTATGTAAATAAAGAAGCAACAATTAGTGCTTTTTTGAACCAGGAACGGGAAAGTGCCGTTTCCATCGCTTTTACTTTATCCATGCTATTGGATAATTGTAAGGAAGTGGCGGAAATGTCCCCCATAATCGTTTCCATTTCTTGACGGAAAGCAGCAATTTCGCTAGCTGGTTGACTAGGTAAAGCACTTTCTTCTCTTAATGGAACGACCTCAAAATTTTGTGGCTCTGTTAAAGGAGTAATGACTCCATCAATCTTTTTGGAAATCGTTACAGAATAAGTACCTGGTTGTGCCATAAAACCTCTTCTCCCGTCCCTAACCACACCGTATGAGGATTGCTTGGGTCTTAAGTAATGCAGCCAGTAGAGTAGGAGGGCTGGTCATCGAAAATAGGTTGCCAAGTAGTTCCTGCATTTTCTGTTTTCCATACACCACCTGAGCCCACAGCAATGTACCAAACATTGTCATCCTCAGGATGCATGGCTATATCTGCAATTCTACCAGAGGTAAAGGCTGGGCCTACATTTCTAAGCTTTAAATTTTTAAAAGTAGATTCAGTCATAGGGTCTTTTGCCATTTTCTGCGCCTGTAGATTAAAAGTATTGGCTAGAAAAAGCAATAACAGGTAGTTTCTTACTTTCATAGTAAATATTTTATTGAAGAATAACCTTGTTGGAACAAGGAAAATATGAATGTAGGAAGCTAAGCTAAGGAATATTTTTCTTTTTAAAAACTTTGAGGCAGGTTGGAAGTAAATCCTCAGATTTTCTTCAAAATGTAGGACTTTGGTTAATAGTGGTCATTGGTTAGTTAGTATCAAAAAAAAATGCTTCTAGCAATAGATATCACTAGAAGCATTTAATTTTTAGAGAAGCTAAAATTTAAGCACCTACTTCAAAGGTTACTTTTAAGCTTACTCTGTATTCTTTAATTTTTCCTTTATCTACCGTTACGCTCATATTACTAACGTTTGCAGAACGGATATTATTAATAGATTTTGATGCTCTTTTGATAGCTTGAGCAGTTGCATCGTCCCAACTTTTTTTAGAATTTGATAATAGTTCAACAACTTTAATTACAGTCATCTTATGTAGTTTTTTAATTAATAAAATAGGATTTAGACTATTTTTTGGAGGCCAATTACAGTAAAAAAATTGTAGATAGCCCCAAAATTTTGTGTAATATCTGTTATTTTATGCTGAATGTCAATTGTTATCGTTTTTTAAAGTGATATTACTGTTGGAAATTATATGATTAACCAACAAAAGGTCATTAAAAAAAGCCCAAATTTCACTTAATGAAATTTGAGCTTTTATACATTTTAATATTGCTATAATTACTTCTTTATTTTTTACTTATTTCGCATGTTCTACTATGAATAATTCAGTTTTAACAGGCTTACCTTCTATACTAATTACTAAGGTATGCATCCCGTTTTCCAATTTATGTATTGGTATTTGTATCGTATTATCATAGTAATTTTCTAAGGATACCTTTTCCATAACTTGTCCTAACATATTGATGATTTGAAGATTCCCAGATTTATTTTGGAAATTTTCTAATTCAATATTTAAGACTTCATTGGCTGGATTTGGATAAAATCTAAACTTAGTGGATTCACCTGCATAAACTAACTTTTTAGTCTCTGTATATTCTGTCGTTCCATCTTTAAAGATTTGCTTGATTCTATAGTAATTTGCTCCAATTTCTGGTTGGTCATCCATTAATTTATAATAACTTTCATATTCATTATAATAGACCACTTCTACTTCGTTAATTTTTGTATAGACTTTGTCATCTG
Source organism: uncultured Saprospiraceae bacterium (assembly GCA_938010785.1). Taxonomy (GTDB): domain Bacteria; phylum Bacteroidota; class Bacteroidia; order Chitinophagales; family Saprospiraceae; genus JAFMDF01. The sequence goes on along the minus strand of CALLVC010000615.1, from coordinate 19,729 downwards.
TAGCATGTTCTATTTCGAAGGAAGTTTCTAAATCTGTTGTATTTGAAAACCATTCTAAAATGGAATTTCCTGTAATTGGATATGCTTCAAAAGCTAATACTGGGGCAGAACGATTACTTGCACCTGCTGAAATATTTAAAGTATAATCTTCTACCTCTCCATGAACAAATGAACCACAAGAAGTAGCACCTGCCTCTCTTTTCATAGCTACTCTCATTCTAGTAGTTCCTGGAACAGTCCCAGCAGGAACTGTAAAGGTTTGGGTGATTGCATCAGGTTGAGGACCTCCATTTCCGTTTGAAGGAGAAAGTTGGTCTAAGACTAATTCTCCTGGGTCGTTAAAGTCATTATCCTGATTGAAATCCATCCATACGTACACATTTTCATCCCATTGGTTGTAACTAAAAGTTAGGTTAACACTTACGGTGTATTCTTGACCAACCGTTAAATTCGCGACTAGATTGGTATAATCATCATAACCTAATGACTTTTGTGTAGGATTACTTAAATCTGCTAACTCTACTTTGCTAATCCATTCTTGCCAAGGTTGGTCTCCACTTAAATCACAATAGCTAGTGCTTGTTCCACAATCATCTATTGTTTTGGTAATGCAATTACTAGGAACCCAATCGGAACAATTAGCTCGTCGACTCCATCTCACATAATTGGTAGTCACATTTATCAATGGTGGATTGTAGGTCGCTGAGTTAGAATTTGGAATCGCTTGACTGATATTATTAGGACATCCACTTTCTGATTTTAACCAGACATACTCAATGGTACCGGAGCCACCTGATGGTGTACTAGTACTTGTAATAGTCTGTGGGTCATATGGGTCACAAATAATTTCATTTCCAGCAATTTGACCTCCATCTGTATCAGTATTACAGGTTACAGCTGATTCGGTTACATTCACATTGAAGCTACACGTAGTCAAATTACCACAATCATCAGTTGCTTGGTAAGTAATCGTAGTACTACCAACAGGGAAATTTGCACCACTATCTGGTCCAGCTGTTTGAGTGATTACAGGAATAGAATTATTACTACTTCCTCCACATTTAATTTCCATTAAATATAATTTCCATTGAGAATTATCTACCCAACCCCATTCTCCATTCCAAGGATAAAATAGGGTGTAGTCATTTCCTGCTGAATTTGCGCTCCCAAAGTTTGTATAGGTCGTAGATTCTCCATTTAACCAGACTGGCGAACCTTCTGTTGCTTCATCTGTCAAACCTATATGGACTATTTCTCCATTAATGATACTTCCAACGTAATCATTTTCGGCAGCGTCTTCAATGCCAACTAACGTACCACCTGCTGTTTCGCAGTTTGCTTTAGCGATTAACCAGGGAGCTTTACCGTCTGAAATATAATAATCGCTGCCATTATATTCTCCTATATAAGTAAAGCCAGCTTTTGCTGAACCTGTGCATGTACCGCCGCCGCCGCCGTCTATTGTACAATCAGTCATAGCTGTGGGCACTGACCAAGTAGCAATCCCTCCTCCTGAGCCTTGAGGTACTGTTAAATTAATATCTGCTGGACAATTAAGACTAATATTACTGCTATTTACATTTACTGCGACTACAAAGCTACAACTTACAGAACCACCACAATTATCTGTTGCAGTGTAGGTAATCGTTGTAGAACCTACTCCAAATTGACTCCCACTTGCAGGACCTGCTGTTTGAGTAAAACTATATCCTCCTGCAGCACAACTACTACTACCCGTAGGGTCATTCCATGTTACTGCTACTGTTCCTGTTGCTAAACTAACAGTTTCGGAGATGTCTTCGGGACAGTTGATACTGATATCGCTATTCGTTGCATTAACTGTTACACTAAAAGAACATACATCGGATGCGCCACATTCGTCTATTCCTTGGTATTCTACGACTGTTGTTCCAATTGGGAAGGCTACACCGCTTGCTAAACCATTTACCAAAGTTGTAGTAACGCCTCCATTCGTACAAGTAGTATTGCCAATTGGTGCTTGATAGTTAACGATTGCCGAGGTAGCGCCTGGGTCAGCATTTACCACAATATCACTCTGGCAAGTTAAATCTACGACACTACTACTAGCCGTAACGGTAACTGAAAAAGAACAAGTTGTCGTTCCTCCACAATCGTCGGTTGCGGTATAAGTTACTGGTGTAGTTCCTACAGGGAAAGCATTACCATTACTTGGCCCTGCTGTTTGATTAATTTCCAAACTACTGCCGTTACCTCCGCCACATGGCTTTTCTAATAGATAAATTTTGCCATAATTTCCACTCATTACCCAAGTTCCATCCCAGAAATACATAATTCCATAATCATCAGAACCAGGATTTGCTTGGAGGTTATTATAGGTTAATGCTTCTCCATTTATCCATTGATAATCTTCTTCTGTTTCAACGTCGGTTAATCCAATTAAAATAATTTTATCACCGATTATACTTTTTACAAAATCATTCTCTGCTTGTGAATTAATAACTACTAAATTTCCGCCATTTGATTCACAGGTAGCTTGTGCATCGGTCCAAATTTCCGCTTGAGTTGATAAATAATAATCATGACCCTCAAATGTTCCTTTATAGGTGAAATCATCAATAGGGTCACCTGAGCAATCACCTCCACCAGTTCCGCCACCATTACAATCAGTAGAACCAGTAGGCTCCGTCCAATTAACTGTGGCAGAGTTCTGACCAGGAGCAGCACTGACTGTAATATTTGCTGGACAATTTATATTGATTGCGCTTTCACAATCATCAGGAACACCATTATTATTTAAGTCTATAGTATCATCTCCACCTGGACAAATATCATTTTCATTACAAACCCCATCATTATCATCGTCTGTCCCTTCATCTATTTGACCGTTATTATCATTGTCTTTTCCATCACACAGTTCAGGTGCATTAGGATATAAGGTGTTGTCGTTATCATTGAAATCTTGATTATTGGTAACATATCCATTTGGTGCAACACATGTTGTTACTCCAGTTGCTGGATTTCCAAAGCCATCACCATCTGCATCTGCATAGAATGTTGTACAGCCTGTACTACAGCTAACGCCAGTTGCTGGAGAATCATCACAATCACACGCCGTTCCTGCTCCATCACCATCACCATCTGCTTGGTTAGTGTTTGGTGTTAATGGACAATTATCTGCGGTATCTAAAATGCCATCACCATCACTATCAGTATTGTTGTTGACGGTCTCATAAATACCCATATCAACTACACCTCCTGCTATTCTTGAATTACCATCTGCATCTGTTGTAAGGTAGTTAGGAACATCACTATTATTTCCTGCGTCAATCCCAGGTGAAGCTGCTTGTAGGTGGAAGTCTCCTGCTGTAGGATTAACAAATTGTGGATTTTGATTATAAATATTTCCACCATTACAGATAGCTTCGTTTGTGCCTCCGCCTTGAACTAGTGTTAAGCAATCTGAAACATCAAAAAGGGAATTGTTGACATTGAGCGTAGGTGAACCAGTTAAATGAAAGGTAGGACTGAAACCAGCAGTATTCAATTGAAAGATTGAATTCGCTACTTGTGTATTGACAAAACTTGTTCCGCCCGTTGCATTTTGATAGATTGCACCACCAATATTTCCTTCATTATCGTATAGGACAGAATTAATGACTAATGCATCGATTTCTCCCCCAAAGGCAACTCTCGAGTATATTGCCCCTCCATTGACTGAGGTATTTCCATCAAAGACACAATTTGCATAGGTAGGATTTATTTCCCCATTATTGGAAATTATATTACAAATTGCGCCACCATAAACATCTGATACATTATTTTCAAATACACAATTAATTGCTTTATACTCAGATAAACCTCCATCACTTGCATCTGTATATATAGCACCGCCCGAACCAGGATTAGCGTTGTTGCCTATAAAATTACAATTAGTGAAAATTGGACTTGAGGTTCCTTGAAAGAAAGCATTATTGTAAATAGCAGCACCTTCATTAGCAGTAGCTAAATTATTTATAAAGTTACAATCGTTATAGGTTCCGGAGATTTCTCCAAAGAATGCACCGTTGTTATAGATAGCCCCTCCAGATTCTCCCGCTGTATTGGATTGGAAAGTTGTATTCGAAATAGTTGGATTGCAAAAAGAACCTGAACCAGATTGAGCATTAAATATTGCTCCTCCCTCTCTTGCAGCATTATTATTTAAAAACACTGAATTTTCAATGGTATAATTAGCATTCCCACCACTAGATGCTTTATTGTACATAGCACCACCACGATTGGAAGCATAGTTGTCACTAAATATACAATTTTTTATAGTAGGAGTAGAATTGACAAAATTCGATGCTTCGTTATACCATGCAGCCCCTCCATTTTCTAATAAAACAGGGAAGTTAGTAGGAACACCACCATCAGCATTCCCTCCTGAAATAGTAAAACCGTCCAGTACTGTACTAGCATTGACGTCTTTTGTATAAATTATCGTATAGGAATTATTAGCCAGGGTTCCATTTTGGTCAATGTCTCCACTTAAGATAGTGGTATTGGCTTGTGGGTTTCGATTTGCCAAAGTTGGATTTCCCGAATTAGGAAAACCTCCAAGAATTTCTACTCCGCTTGGAATGACAAATGAAATAGACCGATTATTTCCAGCAGTTGGATAATAGGTTCCTTCACCTACCCATATTTGGTCACCAGATGAAGCTGATGACAAGGCATCAGAAAGCGTAAGAAAAGCATTTGTCCAAGATTGCCCATTGTTTCCACCGCTAGCACTGGCGTTTACATAAATTGTTTCCCCAAAGGTGCTGCATGCGAAGATTAAGCAGACCAGTAGACTACAAAAGTGTTTGTAGCTGTAAGTCATAGCAATTGTTTTTTGTGTGTCGTTTCAGTTATTGTTGAAATAGTGGGGGGATACTATTTTTATCTTTATATTAAACTAATTTAAAGTCCTAAACTCACAATGAAGGAGTAGAATCAATTTAACAAGGACGATAAATGCAATCGGATTTTAGTTAGTTGTTACCAACTAATAAGATAGGTTTTATTACGATGTAAGTGGAATTCTAAAAATTATTAGGGGGGCATACGCTCAGCGTATTACTTCTAAGGCACTAATATACGATATTTTTACTTGAAATCTACATTTAATTTGTAAAATTCTATGTTTTAGAGACTGTATGACTGTTTTTTTTTAGATAACAATTAAAATTGTTAAGTTATATTATTTTTTAGGCTAAACTATTCTTCCATTTATGCATTTTTAGTAATTTAGATAAAACCTAATTTAAAATTCATGAAATTACTCATCAGGCTATTTTTAGCAATTACTATTTTGGGCGTTCCTATGTGCTTACAAGGGCAAGAGGAAAAAATTGTCATCGAGGATAATCAGACCATTTTAAAGAGTATATTCTTTGGAGGAGGAAGTGCTTATATTGATGAGCAACAATTAGCAGAATTAAAAGAATTTATCTACGCTGTTGAGAATATCAATCGCTATGAGATATTGGTGCATAGTTATACGGATAATATAGGAAGTAGGCAATATAACCAGTGGTTGTCTGAACAAAGGAGTGAGGCAGTAATTTGGGAACTTGACCAATTAGATATACCGATTGATTTATTATTGAAAGCAGATTTTGGAGAGGATAACCCTATTTATAGTAATAGCACTTTCGAAGGTAAACTAAGTAACCGTAGAGTAGATGTGATTCTACGCCCTTTATCTTTTTAAAAAAAATCATTTTTTCTGAACCTTATTAAAAGATTCTTGTTTAGCCTATGAGTTTATCAAAGAAATCTAGTAACCATCTGAAAAAAGAGCTAATGTTTTTTGTTTGTTTATAGTTAAGGGATAACCTGATGGTTTTCCCTTTTTTTATTCCTCATTAATATTTATCGGTCTATTAATGCTCTCCTCTAACGAAATAAAAGTCTCTGTCCGTTGAATACCTTGAATTTTTTGAATTTTATCATGTAAGACCGCTCGAAGGTGTTTGGTGTCTTTTACGATTATCTTTGCGAAGATGCTGTAAATGCCAGTTGTATAATGTGCACTTACAATTTCTGGAATTTCTTCTAATTGTTTAGAAACATCTTCATATAATGAACTCTTATCTAAATAAATGCCTAGAAATGCACTTATATCATACCCCAACTTACTATAATCTATGGTTAGACTAGCGCCTTGAACAATACCCATTTCTTTTAGTTTTGACATCCTTACATGCACGGTTCCTCCAGAGACGTGTAGCTTTTTAGCTATTTTGGTAAAAGATTCATTTGCATCTATCATTAAAATAGATAAAATGTCTCTATCTAATTGGTCAATATTCATGCAATTAGTTTAAATTTTTTTTGAATTAATTTGTATGATAGATAGTCGTTGGAGGTTCGGGCGAGTAAGAATTTGATTTGTGCTTCAAAAGTAAAATATTTTTATAGAAATTACAAAAATTATAATGAAAAAGGCGGTCCTGTTTTAATATTTATAATAAAAAGCCTCTTAATTTTAAATATGACTAATTTTTGTTGGTTTTTTGTTAAAATAAAGATTGAATAGTTGTTAAAAATTTACTAAATAATCTCTAGTTTATTCAAAAAAATTCTTAACATTACCTACTGAATTAATTACTTTGACAACGTTAAATTATCGAATTTCATAATATGAATAAATGGTTTGATTGTTTGATGGCTTGATTGTTGGCAAAACAACCATCAAAAAAGCAAGCAATCTGACAATTCAAAATATATATTTAGATTGATTCGATGTTACACATTAATATAAATCCTAATTTAATATTGTTAAGGTACTGTTTTTAAATAGAAAATATTTAAATAATGAAGATTGCTGTCTTTCCTGGTTCGTTTGACCCAATAACTGTTGGACATGTGCAGATTTTAAAAAGAGCTTTACCGCTTTTTGATAAAATTATCATTGCTGTTGGAGTGAACTCTCAGAAAAAGTATCTCTATACCTTAAATCAGAGACTTGAGGGTATTGACCGAGTCTTTAAAAATGAACCAAAAGTAGAAGTTGATAAGCATGAAGGTTTAACTGCACATTATTGTATCAAGAAGAATGCTCGTTATTTATTGAGAGGTTTGAGAAATGCTTCGGATTTTGATTATGAAAAGCAACTGTCTCAGATGAATCAAATTATTGGTGATGGAGTAGAGACTGTTTTTTTAATCAGTCAGCCTGAATATTCTCATATTAGTTCCACCTTGGTTAGAGAAGTGATTAAGGGCGGAGGAGATGCAACAGTATTTTTACCAGAAGGATTTGAGGTGTAGTGTACCGACGAACCCGCCTGAATGCCTAGCGGGCAGGTTCGTCGGTACAAAAAAATCCCCTTGAAGCAAACGCCTCAAGGGGATTAATTTTTGTAATGTAGCGACCGCTTGTTGCTACCTACGATATTTTATAGCAAAATTAATTGCATTTTTTTCTATCAACATATTACTTGACAGTAGAAGCTGCCTTTGAGAAACTCTTCTTCTTTTGCATCTTAGGCTTCAATTCGCCAGTGAAATCTGACATAATTGGAGTTGCAATAAAGATAGAAGAGTAGGTACCTACTAATACACCTATTAATAGGGCAAAAGCAAATCCTTTGATACTACCCGCTCCGAAGATGAATAATACCAAGACCATGAATAAAGTAGTTAACGATGTAATTACCGTTCTACTAACTGTACTATTGATGGCCATGTTAACTACTTCATGCTTCGTCTTATTGGTATACGCATTCATATATTCCCGAATACGGTCAAATACTACCACGGTATCGTTAATAGAATAACCAATAACCGTAAGTATCGCAGCAATGAATGGTTGGTCAATCTCCATCGCGAAACCTAAGAATCCGTGGAAGATAGAGAAGATACTTAACACCACTAATGTATCGTGGAATAAGGCTGCAACCGCACCCAAAGAATATTGCCACTTGCTAAATCTAATAAAGATATACAAGAAGATAAGCAATAAGGCTAAGACGCCTGCAAACAACGAATCTTTAAAGATATCATCTGCAATGGTAGGTCCAATCTTTGTAGACGCAATAACGTGCGTCCCTGTAGAGCCTGGAAGCTTAAATTTATCTAGGGTAGCATTTACACCGCCGATAGAGCTAATTCCTTTATGTAATTGAGTCATTACGTCATCAGCTGCAGTCTCCGTTGTTTCGTCTACTAAGTAACTAGTGACAACGTTAAATGTATTTTCACCAGAAACAGATTTTACAACAGGCTCGCCACCGAATGGTCCACTTAATGCATCTCTGATTTGTTGTGCATCAACTGATACACCTGAATCAAATTCTACATTATAAGAGTAACCTCCTTTGAAATCGACGCCTAAATCGAATCCTCTCATAAACATAGAAACAATTCCTAAAACGATAATCGTTCCTGAAATCATATAGGCAAGTTTACGCTTTCCTAACCAGTCAATATCTAAATTAGCAAAAGCATTTTTAGACATACCCGTCCAGAAAGTCATTTCATTACCTTTATCCTTTGTCCAGTAGTCAATCATCAATCGACCAACTAAGACGGCAGTGAATAAAGAAGAAATTACACCTATGATTAATACTACGGCGAAACCTTTGATTGGTCCTAAACCGAAGTAAGCTAAAACGATTGCCGTTAAAAGGGTAGTTACGTTGGCATCAATGATAGCAGAATAAGAATGCTTGAAACCATCTGCAATTGCCATCAAGTTAGATTTGCCTTCTCGCAATTCTTCCCGAATACGTTCGTAGATAATAACGTTTGCATCTACCGCCATACCAATGGTTAAGATGATACCTGCTAAACCCGGAAGGGTTAATACTGTTCCTAACGAAGCCAATGTTCCGAAGATGAAGAATAAGTTCATCATCATGGATAAGATAGAAACGAATCCACTCTTCGCATAGTAGAAAAGCATAAATACCAAAACCAATAAGAATCCAATAACCATAGAGTATAAACCTCTATTAATATTGTCTGCTCCTAAAGATGGTCCAACAACTGATTCTTGCACAAATCGTAACTTCGCTGGTAATTTACCAATTTGAAGAACACTTGCCAAGTCGTTAGCCTCTTGTGTTGTAAAGTTTCCAGTGATAGAAGTGCTTCCACCTAAAATGGCACTTCGTACACTTGGTGCAGAAACTACTTCATTATCCAATACTACGGCAACTGCTCTTTGATTAGCATTAAAGGCTTCTGTGGTCATTTTACCCCAGATTTTTGCACCTTTCTGATTCATTCTTAAAGAAACTGCCATTTCACCTGTTGTTGGGTCAGGAGTAGGCTGTGCATCTACCACTAGGTCACCTTCTAAAGGTGCTTTAGTAGTTCCTCTACGCATTTTGATAGCGTACAGTTCGTAATCATCAGTTACTTCTCTTGTTTCGTAATCTTGAACTGGCTTTGCTCCCCATTTGAAAGATAATTCTGGTGGGAATAAAGCCTTAATTTCAGGTTGCTCTAATAAAGCAGTAATTGCCGCTCTATTGTTTTTCTTAGCTGTTCCAACTACTGCTAAAGGATTTGTCAATTGACCAGTTGTCCCTACACCATTTGGTGTCAATAAACTGAATAACGGACCGTCTGACATAGATGGAGCTACAGGAACTTCTACCGTTGTAGTAGTAGAGTCAATGATTTGTCCTAAAGAATCTCTAGTATAAGTAACTCTTTCTTCTGTTCTAGTCGTTGGAACTTCTTCTACACCATCTCCTTTTAACCGTTGATTAGCGGTTTGAAGAGATTGTAAAATATTATTATCTGTTACTCGAAAAACATCCCAAAATGCTAATTCTGCTGTATTCGATAAGAAAGATCTAGCTCTTTCTGGGTTATCAACACCAGGTAACTCGACAAAAATCATATCTCTCGCAGCATCTAAATTTACATTAGGCTGTGTTACTCCAAACTTATCAATTCTGTCCTTCAACATTTTATAAGTCAAATTCACCGTTTCGTCTGCTTTTGTTCGCAATAAACGGGTCATTTCACCAATACTTGTCTCAAAATTAATTTGCTCCTGTAAAGTAGCATCTTTAGATAGCTCTCTTGCAAGACCATCTCTAGTTCCACCAGCAGCTTGGTATTCATTGACAAATAAAGTAATATAGTCAGATTGAGTAGTTTTCTGAGCTTCGGTTGCTTTTTCTAACGCTTTAACAAATGTGGGGTCTTTACTGTCACGGGCCAGAGTCCTCATGAACTCTCTTAAATCTACTTGTAGAATTACACTCATACCTCCCTTTAAATCCAAGCCATAGTTTAATTGGCTTCCTTTTAATTCTTGGTAGGTAAAATCTTTCAACAATGGAATGCTGAAAATCACTTCACTAGACATAGAGTCTAGGTACGATGTCATGGCGAAACGCTCTTTTTCTGGTTGTTCTTCCTCTGGGAAGTTAGCCGCGAAATTTTTTGCGTATTCTGCAGCGTTTGCATCTACTCGTTGAGTAGGAATAACCAATAAAAATTGGTATAAGCAAACAGCTATCATGACAAATAAGAAAAAACGTACTGTTCCTTTTCCTTGCATGACAAAAACTTTTTAAAAAATGTGAAGTGTCAAAAGCGGATAACACTTCGGTTAAATGAAAAATTGTTAGAAAAAAACTATAAAAATTAAGCTGCTGCAAAAAGCATCAGCTTAATTTTTTGATATATTATTGATAATTATTATATCAACCTTTGAATAAATTTTTGTGCTTACAAAAACACATAAATTTATTTCTTAATGTCTAGTAAAATTTCGCAAATATAAGCTTTTTACCGCAATAGAACAATTTTGTTGCGATTCCAGCTAGGGTAGGTCAACCCAAAAAACAAATAATTTTTTCTTTATTATTTATAAGGCTTTATATCAGGCAGTTTTTATGCCAAATACTAATTAATTATTTTAGGGTATTAATTCTACTTTGCTACTTTAGCATTAGCTCTAATGTCTCAAAGTAGAATTAGGTAGGTGTTGAGTATAATAAATTATTTTAAGACAAAATTTATGGTTAGGTTTTATGGAACTAAAATTAATCCATTTGGTTGATTCTATTTTAATTTTTTCTACAAGTTTCCATTTATTAGGGATGAATCTTATTCAATATACTATCTTTGCATTTTTAGTATTGAAATACTAATCGACCAATAATTCTTTGTCAACGAATAATAGTTAATCAATAAAGATTACATGAGTACAAACGCAGCTGAGAATCCACTTACCCAAGAAATTTTAACCGAAAAGATTTGGAAATTGATGGCAAAGTTCTCCTTGCCAGCAATTATTGCCATGTCCATTAATAGTGTTAACACCTTTGTGGATGCATTATTTATTGGACAGTACGTGGGGCAAGATGCATTGGCAGCGGTGTCTTTGGCATTTCCCTTAACAATGGTTACAAATGGTGTTTCTGCCATGATTGGAGTAGGGGCTTCTTCTCTTTTGAGTAGAGCAATTGGTGCTAATGAGGTGGAAACACAGGAAAAGATGTTTGGGTTAGTCACTGTACTATCCGTTTTGTGTTCTGCTGTATTGATGGTGCTTGGTTTATCTTTCTCTGAGGAACTAATTGGTTTGATGGGCGGAACAGGAGAAATTAGGGTTATGGGTGCTTATTATTATCGAATCTTAATGTATGGCGCATTTTTTAGAATTTTTGGGGTCGTGCTAAATGTATTAATCAGAGCTGAAGGAAAAGTAAAAGAAGCAATGACCTATTCTGTGATTGCTACATTATTGAACATAGTATTGAATCCAATTTTTATTGCTTACTATGGCTGGGGATTAGCGGGGGCAGCATGGGCTACCAATGTCTCTATGTTACTTTTTACCATTATAGGAATTTGGTACTATGTAAAAGGAAAGCCAAATTATAAAGTTGACTTAGGGTATTGGGGGCTTAAGGAATCCATGTTGAGACCTATTTTAAGTGTTGGTGTTTCAGCAATGATGCTTCAGATTATGTTTGTCATCCAACAAGTTTTTGTTTTTCGTTCTATTGCCCATTATGGTGCAATTGATGCGGTTGGAGAATATGGCTCAGATTATCACATAGCTGTAATGGGGGCTAATTATCGAATAATGATTTTGATGATTATGCCAATTTTTGGATTTTCGCAAGCGATGGCACCAGTTGCTGGAATTAATTATGGAGCAAAAATTTACGACCGAGTTAAATCTTCTTTTAATATATTTACTAATGCCAGTACCATAGGGCTACTTTTTTTATGGGCTTTGGAAATGCTTTTCCCCGAAGTAATTTTGGGCTGGATGTTACCGGATGCTAATCTAAGACCGCAAGATATTTTTAATTTTAGAGTGCAAATGGCTACTTATCCTGTTTTCCCTTTCTTTTTTATGGGAATAACGCTTTTCCAAGCTATTGGAAGCGCAAAAAAGGCAGGGTATATGTTAGTTGCTAGAGAACTTGGACTATTTGTCCCCATCGTCTTACTCCTTCCTTATATCTATGGTGTCGATGGTATTTATCACGCTATAGCACCGACTAACCTTGTAGTTTTTGTAGTTACTATCTTTTTGATAAGAAATCAATTTAGAAAATGGGTGGGATTGCAAAACGAAAATAAAATAAAATAAAAGTAGATAACTAGAGCACAAAAAAAGATGCCGTAGGTATCGAACATGGGTAAAAAAGAAGAAGATACATCGACTGTATCTCCTTCTGGAACATAACGTCGGTTTAACTTGGGACGTCATATAAAAGTAAAACAACAAATTGCATAGGAACTACAGTTGTAATTGCTTTAATCATTCTCCAAAGGAGACTAATTTGATTACAACTAGACTGGGGGAGTACTTAAAAAATTTATAGGTAATAACTGAGGAAAATAATAGCTAAAATGGGAGTATTAATGGTTGATTAATTTATTAGCAAGATGGGTGTTTTCTGATATTTAAACCGCCTAAATTTAAAAAACTTGTGACGAGAAATATACTGCAAACAAAGTGTAGGAATGTTTTATCAACTAAAAAATAATAGATATAGAGCAGGTTTTCATACACTTATATTAAGTATTAATCATATTATTAATTTAATGTTGTGACAAAAAAAAGACCTTTTAACTACCCCAAAAGTCATAATATTTTAAAATTCATTCATTTTTTTAGGCTTTTGTTTTTCAAAATGAAAAATATCAGCAAAACTAGGTGATTGTTTAAATGTTGGTAAATAGCCATATTTAAAATAAAAAATTGTTTCGCTTTCCATAAAAAAAATTTTATTGGTTCTATTATTATTTATTTAGCTTTTCTTTGCTTTTGCCCTATTTATCCTACTCCAGGAAATTTCTATTTAAAAGGAAAAAATGTCTTCATCATTACAAATAACTCAGATAATTCGCTAATTTTGCGTTATAATCGAAAATTCAATATGGTAATGTCTTACTATTTTTCTTTTTCGAACAAATTATCTAAGTCCCATCTACATACCACTTTACTTAAATATTGGAGACAAATGAGTCTTCATACCAACACCTATTCTATTCCCTTTTCTACAAAAAACTGATTTAAAATATAAGAGTGGAGGCACAGAAGCTGTCGAAGTTAACCATAATTTAATAAGGAATTTTTATTGATTAAATGTTGTAAGAATAGTTTTGCAATGCATTTCAAAAGAAAGTTTCTCTAAAAAAAATCAAAGGAAATTATTTTTCGTTCCTAAATTTTTTGAGCATAAAAATATGATTGATATCTGTTGTTTTAGCGTTTCAGACGCTCAGCCTTAACCAACTAATGGTCAGTCTATAATCAATACTTATTTTACTTAAAAACAATTTTGCTTAATGAAAAAGTTAGCTTTTACACTTTTAGCTTTAGTTATCGGCGTAGCAACCTATGCCCAAACGACTCTTCGTGGAACTGTTATCGATGAAGAATCAAATGAAGCCCTAATTGGTGCTTCTGTATTGTTGGCCGGTACTAGTACTGGTACTATTACTGATATTGATGGCAACTTTGAGTTGACCACTGACCAATCTACAGGTACATTGGACATTTCTTACACAGGTTATGAAACTATCAACTTGACCTTTGATGGTTCTGCTTCTTTTGGAACAGTCGCAATGGGCGTTAACGCTTATGGTTTAGGAGAGGTAGTTGTAACAGGAGTTATGGATATCGTACAAGATAGAAGAACACCAGTTGCTGTTTCTACTATTACTACTGCTGAAATTCAGGCAAAAGGCGGAAACGTTGAATTCCCTGAATTGATGAAGTCTACACCTTCCATATACGTAGCTGGACAAGCTGGTGGATATGGTGATTCTGAAGTATTTACAAGAGGCTTTGACCAAACAAATACTGCTTTCTTGTTGAATGGACAACCAATCAACGGTATGGAAGATGGTAGAATGTATTGGTCTAACTGGTCTGGTATGACAGATGTTGCTTCTGCTGTTCAAGTACAAAGAGGATTAGGTTCTTCTAAATTAGCGATTTCTTCTGTTGGTGGAACGACTAACATTATCATGAAATCTACAGAGCAAAAGCAAGGTGGTTCTGTTTCTTATTTGTTAGGAAACGACCAATATAATAAGATTACAGCTTCTTATAATACAGGTCTTATCAACAATAAGTTTGGTATGACGGTATTATTGACTCACTGGCAAGGAAATGGATGGGCAGAAGGAACTAAAGGACAAGGACAAAACTATTTTATCTCTGCTGGTTTCCAACCTGATGATAAAAGACACAGTTTCAACTTCTTGTTAACTGGTGCTCCTCAATGGCACGACCAAAACTTCAACAAGCGAATTTCTGACCACTTCCAGAGTGGTGAATTTAATATTAAGTTTAACTCTAACTTCGGAGACAGAAATGGTGAATACCAAACATTAAGAAGAAACTTCTACCATAAGCCAGTTGCTAACTTAAACTGGGAATTTAAAGTGAACGAAAAGTCTTCTTTATCTACTGTATTATATGCGTCTTGGGGACGTGGTGGTGGAACTGGTGATAGAGGTAGTAGAAACAATAGATTTTTCACAGATGATGGCTATCTTGATTTTACTCAAATTGAAGCAGCAAATAGAGCTGATGCAGGTTCTGAAGAGTGGATTATTAGAGCTTCTGTAAATAATCACAATTGGGTTGGTGCTGTTTCTAAATTTGAAACTGATTTATCTGAAGAATTGAATTTCAGTGTTGGTGCTGATTTAAGAAGATACCATGGGTCACACTTTAGACAAGTTGCTGATTTATTAGGTGCACCTTCTTATACAGCTAGAGAAAGAGCAAGACCTTTTCCTCAAAGAGAAATTACTGCAACTTTCTCAGCTGACCCTTGGGCAGCTTTATTTAACTCAGCTGAAGGAGGCGAACAATTAAATTATTCTAATGATGAGACGATTGCTTATGCAGGAGTTTTCTCTCAGTTGGAATTAGTTAAAGATAAGTTTTCTGGATATGTTCAAGGTGCTTTATCTAACCAAAGTCACGTAAGATTTGAATTATTTAATGTACCAGAAAGAGACGAAGAATCTGAAAAAGTAACGAACTTAGGATATAACCTTAAAGGTGGATTTAGTATCGAGACTGGTGCAAACAGTAACTTCTTCTTTAATACTGGTTTTTACCAAAGACAACCCTTCCACGATAACATTTACTTAAACTTTAGTAATACTGTAAACCCAGTAACGGTACCAGAAAAGATTTTTGGTTTAGAAGCAGGGTATAAGTATGCATCAAACAACTTTGCTGCAAACGTAAATGTTTACCGAACTTCTTGGAAAGATAGAGCAACTACTGACGGTTTAAGAGAAGGAGAAGAACTTCCTAATGGAACAGTAGTTCCTGCTACAGGAGATTGGTATGTAAATACACTACAAAACCAATTACACTCTGGTGTTGAATTAGATTTCTCTTATGATGTTAGTCGTAAGTTCAGAGTAAAAGGTTTTGCATCTATCGGAAAGTGGGAATATGACGGTACTTTAAAAAGCGACTTCTTCAACGATGATAGAGAATTGGTTTTCTCTGAACCGGGTGCTGACGTAGATGGTCTAAAAGTTGGTGGTTCTGCTCAAACAT
Source organism: uncultured Saprospiraceae bacterium (assembly GCA_938010785.1). Classification (GTDB taxonomy): domain Bacteria; phylum Bacteroidota; class Bacteroidia; order Chitinophagales; family Saprospiraceae; genus JAFMDF01. The sequence goes on along the minus strand of CALLVC010000615.1, from coordinate 3,693 downwards.
CTTTTGGTATCGGTACAGATATTAAATTGACAGATGCATTCAAATTAGATATTGATTTCAACCAATACAGTGATTTATATGCTAGACCACGTAGTATTTCTTCAAAAGATGATTTCTTAAAGTTACCTTCTTTTGGTTTGCTTGATATTGGTGCTTCTTATAACGTAAACTTGGCGAATGGTCAATTATTGACTTTTAGAGCTAATTTATATAATGCTTTAGGAACGGAGTATATCTCTAGAGCAACTTCTGTTGTTCAAGCTAGTACATCTGAAGCTGAAAACTGGAATGGTGTAAACAGAAGTAACTTCGTTCAATTCGGTAAGACTAGAACTTGGAATGTTTCTGTAAGATACTCTTTCTAAAATAATTACAGGATGACAGGATTTATTGTATGTCGTACTTTTATGACTTGTTCTAGGTCTTGTTCTTAGATAGATAAAAAGAGGTAAATAGCTTTCGGGTTATTTGCCTCTTTTTGTTTAGTTAAATAGTTTATTTTTGCTTTTTCATTACCAATGAATTCCACCTTACTAAATCTAACCTCTGCTAAAAATACTCATCATACGATTTAGCTCTATTGGAGATATTGTTTTGACATCTCCAGTTGTCCGCTGTTTAAAATTACAGAAAGGAGCAGAGATTCATTATTTGACGAAAAAACCTTTTGCTTCGATTTTAAAGGTGAATCCTTATGTATCTAAAGTCTATGCCATTGATGAAAAAATAAAGGAGGTAAGCGTAGCCTTGCGCAAAGAGCAATATGATTACATCATAGATTTGCACCATAATCTGCGGTCCTTTTTGGTAAAATGGTCGATGCCTTTTGTGAAAAGCTTTAGCTTTAAAAAGCTCAATTTTCAAAAATGGTTATTGGTTAATTTTAAAATCAATAGACTGCCTGACCAGCATATTGTGGATAGGTATTTAAACACGGTAAAGGGATTAGGGATAAAGAATGATGGCAATGGCTTAGATTTTTTCCTAAACGATGAAGCATCCATAAAGCGATTTCCCTCCGATATATCGGGACAGGTTCTGGAAGAAGCTAGGGGGAGGAAAAAGCAATACATTGCCCTTCCAATCGGCGCAGGCAGAAATACCAAAGCCTTGACCGTTGAAAAAATAGTAAAGATATGCCAATCCATAAATTATCCTGTTGTCTTATTAGGTGGTAAGCAGGAAGTAGAGAAAGGAGAGCGGATAGAGCAATTGATGGCCCCGTTTCCTCCCCCTGCCCCCCTCCAGAGGGGGAAAGCATCCTGCTTAAATGAAAAATCAAAGGATATTGGTGAATTTTGCGCCAAAGAAACAGATAAAATGGGTGGTAGTTTGATAAATCTTGTAGGAAAATGTAGCTTATTAGAATCTGCTGCTATTGTTAAAAATGCCAGTGTTGTTTTGACTGGGGATACTGGTCTTATGCATATTGCGGCGGCTTTTCGAAAGCCAATTGTTTCTATTTGGGGGAATACAATTCCTGAATTTGGGATGTATCCTTATTATCCTAAAGGAATGGATTTAAACCATACGATTGAAGTGAAGGAATTGTCTTGTCGCCCTTGTTCTAAAATAGGGTTTGCGGACTGCCCTAAGGGACATTTTAAATGTATAGCCCAATTATCGGAAGTTAACATAAAAAAGCAATTGGAAGAACTTATCGCTAATCTGCTGTGATTTGAGCTTTACGTTGTTTTTCTTTCAGGTATTTAAATTGACTTGGCAACATATTTAACCAAGTAAAATTACTTTCTCGAAAAGAAATATCATTGATGGTATTCAAATTTTGATTGTTGTCAATTAATAAAAGAAAATTTTCTCGGTCGTAGATTTTGTCATAATTTTGATGAGGCTGTCTATTGTTTTGAAAGTAGTCTTCAAAAAATGAAAATTGTTCATCCGTTAGATGCCAAAGGTCACCAATTAGACCATATTCTTCAATTTTTTCTTTCCAAATATTTGGGGTAGAGTGGTGGGTCATTAAAACCAATTGAATATCTAGGCTATCCAAACTATTCCATACATCTTGTAACTGAGATTTACTATCATAATACCATGCAATTTCCCTTTGAGTGTTCCAAAAATAGAGTAGGGTTGCACTGTTTGGATGTCGTTGAGTAATGGTGTTTAATATATCTTTTCCAGTAGCATCTGATTGAATTAAGGAAGCATTCTCAGGAAATTCAAAGGCTCTTTCGGTATACAATATATCTTTTCTGGCGAGTAAATCTTTAATGATGATTGAATCTGAAATTTCACTTAAATATTTGGAAAAACCACTTTTTAAAAAGGCTTGGTTATTTCTAATTAAATGATAGTCTGCCTGTTGGGAAAGCGTCAAGTCTTTAGTCCTGCCTATTAAAGCATTACTTAATTGGTTAATTTCCATTTCAAACTCATTACAAGTCGGCAATTTTACACAATCTTGATAGGGAGTCGTTTGGCGTAATTTTGATAGTATATATTTTCGATAGAAATGAAGGTAATTTTGATAGTTCAGGTTGGTAATTGCAGAAGGTTTATTTACAGAAAATTCTTCCAAAAAATCAAAATAATAGTCACCAATTCCTGCTCTTAAATTTGGACTGTATTGACTGAAACCATAGGTTCGAAAGGAATATTTCATATAATCCATCGCTATTCGATATTCTGCATGGTTTTGTACCCAATTAGCAATAATCTCATTATCCGATAGTTCTTTTAAAAAGGTTTGAGTTGTTTGACGGATTCGTTGGGTAATTTTTGCTCGCTGAGTTTTAAATTCACTGGGAATAGCAAACGATAAAGTGGCATTTAATTCTGTATTAAAACTATCTCTAAAGAGTTGGTCAAATTCTACAAATTTTTGACTAATATGTGCATTATCTCCCGATATCGTAACTGGATTTTCCTTTTTTGTCAGGTCCAAAACTATATTAACTTCATTACCTGGTTCTACATAAATAGGAATGTTTTGTCGATTATAGCGGAGTCGTACTTCTGTAGGTCCTTTTAAGGCTACAATAAAATGAAAATTGCCATCTTTATCTAATACGCCACTATGGTTTGGAGTGTTTAAGCCTGCACGAATTGCATCGGTGATTAGCCCAATTTGTTTTTGTTTCTTTTCAATTGCCGTCCAATCTATCCCTTCTATTCGCTTTCTATTTTCCGTTGGAGGATTTTTGAGAATTTGCCCTTTAATGATGGTATAAGGAATTTCTTTAGTACTTTGGTTTGAACAGGCGTAGCATAGCAATAGCAACAATAAAGGCAGGCATCGTTTCATTTTAACGGGTTTGGTAGTTCGACAAAGCTTTGTATTGGAATAGATGCTTTTGGAATGAAAAATGGTGGGTTAAAGAATTAAAAATTACAAACTTTAACAATCGTAGCTCTCTGTAAGGTTGAAAATTGAAAACCTGCCAGCCTGATGCTAGTCGGGCAGGTTCTAAATTGAAAATTACCTACCCCTCAGCCGCCTGTAAAATATTACTATGGTCTAAAGTTCTAAAGTCAACTGGCGTTACAGAAGAAACCCCCATTTCCTGCATATGCACCCCATAGATGACGTCTACGGCTGCCATTGTTTGTTTATTGTGCGTTACTACAATAAACTGAGAACGCTCCGCAAACTTCTTAATAATGTTATTGAATTTTTCAATATTGGCATCATCCAAAGGTGCATCAACCTCATCAAAAATACAGAATGGT
>CALLVC010000614.1 GCA_938010785.1 uncultured Saprospiraceae bacterium | reverse complement strand
ACTTTGAGCTGATTATAAAAATATAGCCAGCTTAATCTATCTAAAAACAAGCACTTTGAGCTGATTATAATTTTATTTCATAGATAACTCTCCGACAGCAATCGTTCTTTTTTCCCCTTTGGCATTCATTATTATCACCTTATCTATCGTATCATCTATTAAGACCGAACGACTCGATTGAGATAAAAATCCAGCACCATAATAAAATTCTTGTTTTCGAGTTTTTCCATTTTTAAGTTGAATGAGTGCAGATATATCGGATTCGTTTAAGTCAATCGTTTTACTTTCAGTTCCAGTTGTAAAAATTTTAAGCGGGCCTCTATTTTGAGAAGCGATAAAGATTTGTTGTCCACTTTGTGCATGATGCAACTGCACCAATGCCTTAGCATCTCCCTGTACTAAAAAGCCTGATTTACCAGCGTCTTGAACATCAAAATTTCCTTGTCCATCACCGTAAGCCACAATTCCATCATGGGCATCCATTCGTCCAACAGAGACTTCCATTCCATAATCATTCCCGACCATTAGGACATCTAAATTGCCATCTTGATTAACATCCATCGTTTGCATCCCGTATATTGGTGACCGCTGGATACTTTTAGGCATTGCTTTTAAAGAAAATTGTCCATTCCCTAAGTTTTCTATATAAGAAGTATTAAAATTATTAGCTGCTAAAATTAAACAACCTTCCATTTCTTCGGGGGTAAATAGTTTATCCATCGTCGTTACCGCCAATTCTTTATGGAAAGGAAATTTTTTGGGAATAATATTATACTGTTTGGCAATTTCTAAGCGACCGAAATAAGGATATTCTTGCATGTTGCCCTGCTGGTCAGGAAAGTAGCAAGCGGGAAATAAATCTCCTCTTCCATTATTATCAAAATCTTTATAATACACTTTGATAGGATGTTTTTCAGAAATATCGGTATTGGTATTTCGCCCCGTATTTCCAACGATATAATCTATATCTCCATCATTATCAAAATCGCCGCTGGTGATACTGTTCCACCAGCCAATATTCTCAGTCGGCAGTTGCCAGTCGGCAGTTACCAGTTTTCCATCAGTATTCTTTAGGAAAGTAATTGGTATAAACTCTCCTGCCAACATTAAATCTATTTGACCATCGTTATTATAATCCGTCCAAAGGGCATCCGAAATCATGCCTATTTCCGTCAACATTGGGGCAACTTCAGCAGTCGCATCTACAAACCGAATACCATTTGAATCACTTTCATTTCTTAAAATATAGCTATCGACGGGAGTTGGGTATTTGGTTGGATTGACCCGACCACCTACAAATAAATCTAAGTCACCATCTTGGTCAAAATCTGCTGCTTTCACCGCCAATCCGCTACTTAATATTTCTGGTAAGGCATTTGGATTTTTTACAAAACGACCATTTTCATTGGTGTATAATCGGTCAATGTATTGGCTATCGGTCAACACATATTCATATCCACCATGTACGACGTACAAGTCATTATCTCCATCTTGGTCTGCATCAAAAAACAGTGCGCCCAATTCTTCTGGCTTAATCGCCGCTTTATCCTCTCCATATTGAATCAAATCCTCTTGGGTAAATTGTCCATTTACTTGTTGCACTAAAAAAGTACCTTTTTCAAAATGCGACCCGCTTATAAATACATCTTCCAGACCATCACCATTGACATCACTAACTGCTAAAGCAGGACCATATTGAGATAATTTATGTGGCATCATTGGCTGCACATTAAAATCAATATAGTCTAATTCTTTATGTATAAAATCAACACCGACGACTTCGGTAATTTCTTTAAAAAGCGAGTTGGTGTTTGTAGCTTTCGCCAAATTATTTGGTGGGTAACTAGCAGATTGATGAAGCACCACAAGCGTCTGATTAGCCGTAATATTATTTAATTTTTCTCGTTTTCCATCTTGCCAAATAACTACTACACTATCTACCTTCTCTTGATTTGCCAAACCAAAATGTAGAAAAGGTTCTACCGATGATAAATAACCTCTCGTCAAAGTAAAATCAATCACTTGCATCCCTAAACTATCCGCATACACATATACTTTTGTGCCTATGCCTAAAGGATTAGTTTTTGGACCTTTCAATTGAATTCTAAGTGAATTGGTCTGGGTTAAGTTTTTATTTTCATAAAGAGAAGCAGGTTGATTAATATTATTGACCACATAATCCAAATCTCCGTCATTGTCTAAATCTCCGTAAGCTGCGCCATTTGAAAAAGAAGGTTCGGTTATCCCCCACGCTTTGGAGACATCCGCGAAAGATAAATCTCCATTATTTTTAAAAGCGTAGTTATTGATTTTGACCGAAGGAATTTTGTCTATCAAAAAACCATCCTCGGCAAAAGACCCTACATCCATATTATAGTCGATAAAATCTCTATCTGTCACATCTTTGGGAAAACCATTCGTGACAATCAAATCTCGTTGTCCGTCATTGTCAAAATCAGCCACTAAAGGTGTCCAACTCCAATCTGTCGCCGCAATGCCCGCCATCAAACCTACATCATTAAAAATAGCTTGGCTATCTTGTAAAGCACTTACACCTCGATTAGCTTGTAAGGTGTTCCGCATAGACTGAAACTGATAGCCAAATTTTTCATTATTGATATAATCCACATATTTATTAGGCGGCATCATGGTTTTTCGGCGATAGTTATCCTTTGGTAGCATATCTAATGCAATAATCTCTGAATCACCATCATTGTCTAAATCCATCACATCATTCCCCATTGCAGAAAAAGAAGTGTGCTTAAAATAAATATCTGCTTGATTGGTAAAAGTGCCATCTTGGTTATTGATATACAGTAAATCATTAGACAAATAGTCATTAGTGATGTAAATATCTTTCCAGCCATCCTCATTTAAATCACAAATATTCACGCCTAAACTAAAACCTTCCGTTAAAATTCCCGCCGCTTTCCCAATATCTTTGAAAACAGGATGTCCCAAGGCATTGTCCCAAACATTCTCGTATAATTTATCAGTCGTTGCCGAACTCCCATCTATTACTTTTTTCCTATATCTACTCGGCTGTTGGTCAGGTCGCATTCTATTGACGATAACAAATAGGTCTAAATCTCCATCATTATCATAGTCGAAGAAAGTAGCGTTTGTACTATTGGAATTATCTGCAATTCCATATTCGGTTGCCTTTTCTAAAAAGGAGGGTATGCCATTTTCATCTGTTCCCTGATTGACAAACAATTGATTGGTTTTATCAACTACTTTATCATGTCCCGTTGCAGTAATGTAAATGTCCAATAAGCCATCTACATTTACATCTACCAAGGTAACTCCAGAACTCCAGCGTTGCCCAGTCAAAATACCAGATGCTGCAGAAATGTCTTTGAATTTCAAATCGCCTTCATTTAGATAAATGGCATTATCTACCATATTGCCCGTAAAGACAAGGTCTTGTAAATTATCGCCATTTAAATCACCAATCGCTACTCCTCCCCCATTATAAATGTATTCGTAACTCAAAATACTCAAGGTATCGTGATCTTGAATTACATTATTAAAGGTGATGCCCGTTTCGGCAGTTGGTAAGGATTGAAATTGCGTAGTTGGTTCGGATTGACATCCAAAAAGAATAGCTAGAAAATATAGGCTTAATATACGGTTTATCACTTATTTTTTTTTCGGTAGTGCTTTAAACTGGTAGCACAGACTTTAGTTTGTCCTGTCCGTCGGTCTTATTGAGATTCAGAAAATAATGTACCCTTTTTTAACTCTCCCCTAGCCCCTCTCTTAAAAAAAGAGGGGGACTACGTTTGTGCAAATTTGTAAATTATCCGCAGTTTACCCGATAATTTTCGATTTTGACGACTCCCTTCCATTATAAGGGAAGGGCCGGGGATGGGTTTAAAACAGCACTTTATTTAATTAATTCCAATTAGACCGATGCTACGTTATTTTGATAGATACACAAAGTCTAAAGACTTTGGAACGGGACAGACTAAAGTCTGTGCTACCAGTTATACTACCAGTTTAAAACTTTTATTGCTTCATTATTTATGCCAATCAACAACAATTGTTGCTGTTGGTTATTCCTCAAAATTTGCGCATCTCTAACTTCTCCGGCAATAGGCATTACTAATTGATTAGCAGCCGTAAATTGACCATCAGCATTTCCTAATAACAAAACGCCTCTAGAATCATTATGTCGTCCAACTTCAGGTTTGAGGCCATAAAAGTTGCCACTCATCCAAATATCAACTTGCCCATCTTTATTAAAATCTTCCACTACCGAAGCAAACATTGGCGTAATTTGCGCTTCCAGCGGTAATGTTTCTAGTTGGTACGTTCCATTATTATTTCTTAGAATAGCTGTTTGAAGGGTAACTGCTTTTCTTGCAACAGCCCCTTTTCTTTCAGCATCAGTAAAGAGCGTTTCATAATCAGCTTTGGCAAATTGGTCATATTTCAAAAACTTCTTTTTTAAATGTGGCAGTTGAGCAGTCAAATCCATTTTGGTATGAAAAGGATATGTTTTATCATCTGCGGGTGCTTTCCAATTCAAGACAAATTCCGATTTGCCATTTTTATCAAAGTCTTTGGTAAATAATTCGATGGGATGTTCAGGAGAAGCTTTGAATTTAGTATTCAATCCCCAATTACCTAACACAAAATCCATATCCCCATCCTTATCCAAATCATTAGCCGTAATATCCAACCACCAGCCTTCACTATCTTTGATAGTCTGCGCTTTTTTAAGATCCGTACCTTCATTCGCAAAAAAGGTGATTGGCATATACTCCCCTACTAGCATTAAATCATCATC
>CALLVC010000613.1 GCA_938010785.1 uncultured Saprospiraceae bacterium | reverse complement strand
TTTAATACCAAACAACTTTCTATTGACAGAAAATGAAATCATACAGGGTTGTAGAAATGAAAGTCGGCAGGCTCAAAAAGCCTTATACGACCGCTTTTCGCCAGTCATGTTTGGTGTTTGTAAAAGGTATTGCAAGAGCAGAGAAGATGCAGAAGATGTCTTAATCAATGGACTATTTAAAGCCATAAATAATATTCATCAGTATAAAGGAGATGGTAGTTTTGAAGGTTGGGTACGTCGGATTGTGGTCAATGAAGCCTTAATGTTTTTGAGAAAACGGCAAAAAATCACTATTGAAATTGAAGATTATCACGTTGAACCACCAAGAGGAACTATTGAAGATGAATTAGCCGCTCAAGATATTCTAAGTTTATTAGAAGCTTTACCAATAGGTTATCGCACCGTTTTCAATATGTATGTCTTGGATGGTATGAAACATCGAGAAATAGCTGAAGCTTTGGGAATTAGTATCAATACCTCAAAGTCGCAACTAATTTTAGCAAAAAAAAGAATGCAAGCCTTATTAGCAAAACGAGCTTATCCAGGGTTAGAGGGTAGACAGTTAGGATGATCAAGCAAAAAAGTCCAAGAGGACTATTTTGTGAAGTGAACCGCAAAGCGGGAGGGATGGCAAGCTATTAGAAGTTGATGGATGTTATTAGAAGCAATAAATTATCAAGAAAAATTAATGATTTTTAAAATGAAACAGAAAGATAAAATTTTTGACCTTTTTCAACAGAATCAGCACAAGTTGGAAGAGCGTCCCTCTTTGCAAGCATGGAACAAACTAGAGCGTCGTTTAGACCAAAAAAGTCGTAAAAGTATCAAGCCAAAATTTTCTTTTTATGGTATCGCTATGATGGCAGCGGCGGCAGTTGCCTTAGTATTTTTCGTCACCACCATCGCAGATGTAGCACAAGAAGTAAATAGTCGCAAAGCAGTGGTGATTAAAGAAACTACACCAACCAAGAATATAAAGCTTTATTCGTTAGTAGCAGAGCAAAATTTCAGAGAAAAGTACAAAAGTATTTTAGAAAACACCGTGGAAGAAGGAAAAACAGGACGACTAATCGTTGCCAACAATAAAGCCATTAGGCCATTTTTAATACCCAAGAAAAGTTAGTTTTTTATCTCCTAAAATGGCACAAAAATACAAGACTTATGATATTCGCTGTGGTAAATGCAGCGAATATATACTCACTTACCATAAATATGGAGCCGGCAAAGGCATTTTAAGATTATATTTAGCGAATATAGCTGCTCCCAAATCATTCTCCGAATTATTAAAATCCAGTAATTCTTCTATCAAATCTATTCCAAATTTACAATGCCCAAAGTGCGAAGAAGTCATTGGTGTTCCAGCAAAAAGCAAAGGACAAAAATGGGTTTTTCGAATGCGGCAAGGACTATTTCATAGAAAATTGAAAAAGTAAGGTTATTGCAGTCTAACAAAAATTGCTTTTAAAGCTACAAATGTTCCAGTATACTTACAATCAAATCTTTTTTCGCTGCGCTCTGCGCTCTTTTCTCAAAACTGTATGGTTTTGACTTTTTTAGTAGCTACCCGTCATTAAAGGTTTTTTTCTATAAAAAAGTCATGATTTTTCCACTAAAATTATCATTTTAGCGTATGCTTAATAGTAGCCTTATCTATAAGTAGAAATAGCAGTAGTTTGGGAGAACCCTCAAAAGTTGTTATTTTCGTGTTTTTGGTATTTAACAGTTGTAAAAAGCCAAAAATAAAAAGGTTTACTTTACTTTTACAATTCATCTTAATTTCCACGTATTATTAGCAAGAAATTAGCTAAAACCGACCATAACCTAAGTACTTATTAATATGAAGCAATTTCAACAATTCATCTGTGTTTTTGCCCTCATTCTGGGTAATTTTTCTCTTTCCGCTCAAGATTTTCATAAGTCCCTATATAATATGATGCCGCTTTCTGTCAATCCTGCCTACACAGGAGACTTTGAAGGAACCATTCGAATAAGTGGAATGATGAAAGACCAGCAAAATACTTGGAAAACACCATCCTTGTCTGTCGATGTGCCTATTATGATGGTAAGAGGCCGAGATTGGTTGAGTGCAGGAGTTGCTATGGATTTCGATAGGTCAGGTGACTTAACTTTAGTAAGAAATAGGAGCGCCATTTCCGTATCTTATCATTTATCATTGGATAAAAAAGGAAAAAATTATTTTGTTTTAGGCTATCAATTTGGAGCAGATAGCGGATTTCTAAAAGAAGGATTCAATGCTGTTGCCATTGACCCTATTAGAAATGATAATGTCATCACAAATGTTCCAAATAATAGAGACAATAAATTTAGTGAAAATTTCAATAATATAGGTGTAATGTATCGGTCGCAAGTTGACAAAAACACTTTGATAAATCTTGGGGTCTCTTATAATTACATTTTCCGTCAAGATGGAAGTATCAGTAGTACTCCATCTACAAGTAATAGTGTAGATAAAAGTCCATCAAAATTTGTTTTGCACGGTTTAGTCGATAGAACCATTAATAAAAAATTATCTGTTCACCCATCGTTCATTATCAGAAACAAAGGCACAGAAGGCACAGAAGTAATGGTGCAATCTATGTGGGGATATTTAATTAGACCTGATTTAGATTTAAGATTAAAAGGAGGTTTAGGATATGATATTGACCAAGGACCAGCTTTACTATTGGGTGCAGATTACGGAGAATGGCGTTTTGGTTTATCACTAGAATTTCCAGTTACGGGAATTGCAGCTACCAATCAAGGATTTGGAGGATTTGAAATCTCTGCTAGTAAAATTATCAATATTTATAAAAAGCCAGCAGTCGAACCGACGATTTGTTGTCCAGATTTATAGATTCGTTAGAATAGAGACCATTTCGCTTGCGAAATTGGGAGAGCAGAAGATAGAGACTGTTCAAAACAACAACTAAATTTTGTGCTTTAGGGACGAGGCAATAAATAATCTACCAGAAATGACGAGGTTATTTTTTCTTTTAGCAAGGCAAAATTTTTCAGCATAGCCGTTGTTACGTTGAAAAATTTTAACGCAGCTAAAAGTAAAAAGAATCCGTCAGGCTGGT
>CALLVC010000612.1 GCA_938010785.1 uncultured Saprospiraceae bacterium | reverse complement strand
TGCGATTACATTTGTAAATGTATAAGTATTTGTCGCCCAATCTGGATCGGCTAATATCATTCCTGTTGGTACATAATCTGCTACCGTTACTGTATTGGCGGCTGCATCTAATGTCCCTTGGTTATGTATATAGATTCTATAAGTAATTGTATCACCTGCTGCAAATGGACCTGCTTCTGCTACTACCTTTGTTAAGGCAAGGTCATATACTTGGGTAACAGTAACTAATGCTGGGTCATGATCATCTTCATCACCATTTGAATTATCTATTACGTTATCCGTAACCCCTTCTGGTACTCCTCCTCCATCACCAACTCTATTGGCATCATCTTGAGAATCAGAATCGGTTAAATCATTTCCGTATATATCTGTTTGATTACTTATTTCTGCGTAATTGACTAAACTAGTACCTTCAAAATCTGCATCAATAACTGCACGAATGGCAGTAGAAACAGAATCTAATGGTGCTAAACCTCCAGCTGCTATTTCTCCTCCAGCTATGGTCAATAATTTAGTTCCAGTTGTGTCTCCTGTTCCTGTTAAGGTCCAACCATTTTCAACCACTAAATTTAAATCATCGGGTAAATAATCAGACAATAATATACTATCTGTATAAATGTCTCCTTGATTATAAACCTTAACTAAGAACTCTACTGTGTCCCCAGCCATTACTGCTCCAGTTGTTGTCAATGTTTTGGTTAATGCCAAATCCATACAAGCTGGTTCTATCATCAATGGACAACAGTTTCCTGCTTGACAACTTCCTAAGGTTGCCGTAAAGAAATAGGTTCCTACCGAATCAATAATTGCATCATTCCCTGCAGTTAGAGCCATAGTGTCTCCTACTCCAATAGTCCCATCTCCACCAAAATCATGAACCCGATACCACTGAACATTAGTGGCACCGGCTGGAGCTGATACTAAAACTGAATCTTGAACGGCGGTACACATTTTTATGGGTACTGATACACAAGTTGCAGCTATATCATCTTCTAGGAAATTCCCGTTATCGGCTTCTGAATCTGAATCAAAATTTGATGTGGTTATCTCTGCTATGTTAAAATGAATACCTTCATCAAGAACTCTGGCACTGAACATTAATTCGGTAGAGTTATCGGTGGTGGCATCTAAATCCGGCAAGGTCCACGTTATTTCACGGGTTACCGCATCATAAGTGGCCATCCCTCCATCTGTTAATGGAACTAGCATAATATCGGTGAGTCCATTAGAAATGGAATCCGTCACTACTATGCCCGATGCTGTCGCTCCTGCCTCGTGATTGACCGTCAATGTAAAAATGACCGTATCATCTATTCCAACACTGTCCTTATCAACAGATTGAGAAAGATTTAAATCATAAAGCTGAGCATTACTTTGAGTTGTACCCAACAGACAAAAGGCTAAGACCATAAGTCCTGCCTTCAGCAGCTGAAACGCAAAGGAATTCAATGTTGACAACTTTTCTCGTATCCTGAAATTTGATTCCTGTTTACAATTATTTGTATTAACAGATGGATACATTGGTTGCTCTTTACCGTAAAAACGTACAAGTTTTTTCATAGCAGTAATTCAATTAATTCAAAAGCATTTACTAGAATTTAGAGGGATACAGATGATCCTAATAAATGTTAACTTTTTTACAAGTAACTAATAGACAATGGTTTGCAAGGATGCTTGCAATTAAATGTAATGTTCTTTTTAATAAATGGTAAGTATCTTATTAGCTGGTAATTAGTGAGATTTTACTGGGGGAGAGAATGGTCATAATTTTACATTCCGAAGTAAATCTCTAAAATAGTTTTTTGTGTATTCTATTCATCCGGACAAAAATTGCCTTTGAATAATTTTTTATGGGGGAATTATTATAGGGGAATAGGGGATGAGTAATTATAATAGGAGGGAATTATTATTATTATTATAACACAACTGCAATTACGCAATATTAGGTATCGCCTTCAACTCAAAATATTAGGTTTCGTGACAGTGTTATTTTAATTTTTTCTTAAAAAAAACAATTAACCACTAAACAAAATGACTGCTTTTCTTTCATTCTTCTCCTGAAAAAAACGCCTAAAACTGCATAATTAATTGGCTTTTATACTTTTTTATAAAATATATGTCTCTGCCTAGCCTTTTTGCCTTGTTATAAAAAAAATGTCTACTCTTTAAAAAATTTTACCTCTTATTTAAAAAATAATAAATATTAACCTCCTTTTTTGTGACAGTGATTCAATTGTGACTAATTTCATTGGAAAACACTTTTTATTCTTATTCTTAGCTACAATTTTCCTATTTTGGGCGTTGAATTTTATTCTTCCTGATTTATTAGTACCAAAAAACTAATCAGTTTAAATTTACAATATGAAAAATCTAGCATTACATTGGAAAATAATTATTGGCCTTACCCTAGGTATCATTTATTCTTTTATTTCTAGTGCTTTGGGTTGGAATCAATTTACTATAAATTGGATAGATCCTTTTGGTACTATTTTTATCCGAATTCTTAAATTTATAGCCGTTCCATTAGTGCTATTTTCAATTATCAGTGGCATTTCTACTTTGCCAGACCCTTCCAAATTAGGTAGAATGGGTGCAAAGACCTTAGTTGCTTATTTAGTAACGACGGTTGCAGCGGTGTCTATTGGTCTTTTATTAGTGAATCTTTGGAAGCCAGGAGAACATCTTGCAGATGAATCTAGAGTAAAAAATAGATTAAAGTATGAAATGTGGGTAAAGAATACTGCAGGAGTAGAAATATTGGATGGCAAAAACTTTTTAGCCGATCCTGCTTATGCACATCTTTTGGGCACAGCAGAACAAGAATTGTCTAAAGATGCGCCAGATGAAAAGGTTACCACAAAGATGAAATCAGCAGAAGGGATGAAAGGTAGTTCTCCTTTGCAATTTTTGGTTGATTTTGTACCAGAAAATATTTTTGCCGCCTTAGCAGATGGAAAACTAATGCTACAAGTCATCTTCTTTGGTATCTTCTTTGGGCTTGTGCTCACTCAAATTCCTAAAGAATCTGCGGAACCGGTAATCAAGTTAATTTCCGGAATCAATGATGCTTTTCTAAAAATGGTGGAGATGGTGATGAATGCAGCGCCTTATTTTGTTTTTGCTTTAATGGCTGGAGTCATCGCAAAAATGGCGGACACCCCTGCAGAAGTACTGGAGATTTTTAAAGGTTTAGCAAGTTATTCCATAGCATTAGTCGTTGGATTAGGAATTATGATTTTTGTGGTTTATCCATTAATTCTAATAAGTTTTGTCAAAAAACTTTCCTATTTTTCTTTCTTTAAAAGAATTGCTCCAGCTCAATTTTTAGCTTTTTCTACTAGTTCTAGTGCTGCTACCCTTCCTGTAACCATGGAATGTGTAAGAGACAATCTAGGCGTGTCTAAAAATGTAACTAATTTTGTTTTACCAATTGGCGCAACCGTTAATATGGACGGCACCAGTTTATACCAAGCTGTAGCAGTCGTTTTCATGGCACAAATGCATATGGTGGATTTAGATTTAGCTCAACAACTGACTATTGTTCTAACTGCGACTTTAGCATCTATCGGTTCAGCTGCTGTTCCTAGTGCCGGACTAGTAATGATGGTCGTTGTTTTACAATCTGTTGGTCTGAATCCAGCATGGATTGCCATCATTTTCCCTGTTGATAGAATTTTGGATATGTGTAGAACCATAGTGAATGTCACAGGTGATGCCACTGTTTCTACTCTAATTGCAAGTTCTGAAAATGAATTAAGCCTGCCAGAAGAGTTTGGTTTAGGAAAATAAGCGTTATTTAATATTAAAGAACTAGTAACGGCAAAACAATAACTCCGCCATTTGGACGGTCTCTTTTGCTCTCATTTTGTCTTAAAAAATCTTTCCATAACCCTGCTATGCAAAGATTTTTTAACAAAAACTGGAAACAAAATAATCTCGCCCAATTTGACGGACTTATTATTTTATCGTTACTTAGTAAGATAATTTACTGTTTAAAATCTATGAAGAAGAGACTAAAAATAGCCAGCAATGGCCCTACACTTTCCCGTATTATTTTTGGCACCATGAAATGGGGTGCCTGGGGATGGAAATTGAGAACTCGTGCCATTACTCAATTAATTGAAGAATCTATTGAAGCTGGGGTCACTACTTTTGACCATGCCGATATTTATGGTGACTATACTACCGAAGGAGACTTTGGGAAGGCTTTAAAAGTGCGACCTGATTTGCGTAAAAGAATGGAAATCATCACTAAGTGTGGTATTAATCTTATTACGCCGAATCGGCCTCAAAATAAAATTAAATCCTATAGTACCAGTAAGCAACATATCATTGATTCGGCAGAGAATTCTTTAAAAGAATTACATACCGACTATATTGACTTAATGCTTATTCATCGACCTAATCCTTTGATGCATCCTGATGAGATTGCAGAGGCATTTACCCAGTTGAGAGCTCAAGGGAAAGTCAAGCATTTTGGGGTTTCTAACTTTACAACTGCTCAGTTTGAAATGTTACAGTCTAGATTTAGCCTAGTAACCAATCAAGTAGAAGCCTCTATTTTACACTTGCCTCCTTTTTTTGATGGAATCTTGGACCAATGTCTAAAGAAACGGATAAGCCCAATGGCTTGGTCTCCACTCGGTGGAGGGAATCTATTTACTGAATCTGGGGAAATTCGTATCCAACGGATTCAAAAGGTTGCTCAAACGATAAGTGAACGATGCGGTGGCGTTGGGTTAGACCAAATTTATTTAGCTTTCTTATTAAAGCATCCTGCCAAAATTTTACCGATTTTAGGTACAGCTCGTATTGATAGAGTTAAAGCGGCTGTCGAAGCATTACAAATAGAATTAACTGACCAAGAATGGTTTGAATTGTTAGAAGCTTCTAGAGGGAAAGGGGTAGCGTAAGTGAGGTTTATGAGGTGGTGAGGTTTTAAGCCCCTCGACCTTATAAGAGGACGTTAAAAAAAGTGTGTCAAAGTTACCTTAAAAAAAATAACTTTGAATCATGAAAAGTAGTAACAAAAAAACACCAAGATTAGAAGACCTAATACCCGACGCTGAACGACGGGAAGAGATATTAGGCAGGATGTATAAAGGCGATAAATTGCTAGGAGAAAAAGGCATATTTACCGATCTATTGCAAGCGATGGTTAATGCAGCCTTAGAAGGTGAGATGGACCATCATTTGAAGGAAGAAACCAGAAGTAACAAATAATTGATTACCAACTACCACTGGGCCATATGAATCAAACAAGTATGCGTCATACCCGGACCATATGGAGGCATTTTTTCAATAACCGTATCTTTTTGATTATCAAATTGAGTTAACTCCAACAAAAAATTAGGGGATTTTAAAGTGGCTACTTCGTAACGAATGCTGTCATTGGCAAACAACTTATTCGCTGCCTCCTTTCCACTTATTTTTTCTCGGCTGATTAATTCAAAATTGGTAGCTTGTTGATAAAAGTTGAGCATTTTATCCAAATCTTTGACCACCAATCCAATATGGTTAAACCCTATAATCGTGGTCGGTGATTCTATGATTGTTGGGCTAGGTTTCAACTGGGTCAATCGTCGTTGGATTAAACCGTAGCTAGCTATTCCTATGATAAATAAGGCGAAAAGCGCAATAAGGCATCCTTTTTTGAGCATGATTCGTTTGTTTTGATTTTAAATGATTTCCTGTAAATTTGATAAAAAATAACCCCTCTGAAATTAACCAGAGAGGTATTTTTATTCTTAGTAAACAACTATATCTATCATTAATTCAAGGCGGACAACTGGTAGCACAGCGCTTTAGCCTGTCCTGTTCAGCGACCTTTAGGTCGGTGCTAGGTAATTTTTAGTAAAATCAAGGTCTAAAGACCTTGTAACGGGACAGGATAAACCTGCCCGCTGCGCAGTCAGGCGGGTCCTGTGCTACCAGTTTTTACTTCTCCACAACTTTGAATTAATTATAAGATTTTACTGCTCTTTTTAAACCAACGAATCCCTCCCTATCTCCCCCAAATTCTTACACCCCGCCAACGCCATTGTCAACTCAAAATCTGCCATTAAATTTGACATCACCGCCTCTACCCCTTCTTGCCCTGCGATGGTCAAACCATAACAATGAGGTCGACCTACACAAACTGCCTTTGCACCCAAGGCAATTGCCTTAAAAATATCTGCTCCTTTTCGAATACCCGAATCCATTAAAATTGGCATATCACTGCCTGCTTTTCTAACGGCTTCTACGACATTTGGCAAGGCATCAATCGCTGAAATCGAACCATCTACTTGACGGCCACCATGATTGGAAACGATGATACCATCTACGCCATATTTCACCGCTAAAGCGCCATCTTCTGGATGTAAAATTCCTTTTAATAAAATAGGTAAATCTGTTACTGACCGCAGAAAAGCCAAGTCTTCCCAGGTGATAGACGGTCGAGAATAAACGCCTGTGAAGGCTTGCACAGATTTGAAGGTTT
Organism: uncultured Saprospiraceae bacterium; assembly: GCA_938010785.1. Taxonomy (GTDB): domain Bacteria; phylum Bacteroidota; class Bacteroidia; order Chitinophagales; family Saprospiraceae; genus JAFMDF01. Next base: position 1,727 of record CALLVC010000612.1, on the reverse strand, counting down.
CGGCATCTAATCCCGGTGGGAGCATAGATTCATCGCCAAAATCCATATTTTTTACAATCGTATTGAAAATTGGGTCACTCGTATATTGGGCAATGCCTTGTCCTCTTAAAAAAGGTAAAAACATTAAATCTAAATCTTGTACTCGCCACCCGAGCATAGTCGTATCTAAGGTCACTGCGATAGCGGAACAACCACTTTTTTCTGCCCGTTGCACCAAACTTTTTACTAAGTCATTTGACTTACTCCAATACAACTGAAACCAGCGTGGCCCATCGCCCATACCCGCCGTAATTTCTTCCATGGAGAATGACGCTTGATTGGAAATAATCATCGGCAAGCCTAATTTGGACATGGCTTTCCCCACTGCCTTTCCTGCTTCTTCGTGGACCATTTCTAACACCCCAATGGGACAAGTCAATAATGGCGATGGTATTTTCACCCCGAATAACTCGGTACTTGTATCTCTTTCCGATACATCTCGCAGCATTCGTGGATGTATCTGATATTTGGCAAATGCATCTTGGTTTTCTCTAATTGTACTATCCGAACCTGCGCCGCCAATAATATACCCTGCCGCTTCGGGCGTCATTTTAGCCTTGGCTGCGGCCTCTAATTTAAGGTGGTCGAAAGGAACTACGGGTTTTGCGCCCATCATCCCTTTTACATACATCTCCGCTTGTCTTGCGGGTGCTGAAACGATTGTTTTTTCTTTTGCCATTGTGCTACCTATGTTGGACTCCTACGGAGTCGTTACCTATGTTAGACTCCTACGGAGTCGTTACCTATGTTAGACTCCTACGGAGTCGTTACCTATGTTGGACTCCTACGGAGTCTTTGGGTTTGTGTGTAGGTATTGGGTCGATTTTTAAAATCTGACCTGTCTACGTTTCTAAAATAAATCCTAGTTATTTATAAAATACCAGAGAATAGAGATTGCCTCATTAATAGTATGGCCAATTTTTGATTGGTGTACATCTCTATTCTCTCAATTCCGCTTGCGGAATGGTCTCTGCTCTCTATTCTATTTATTCAAAAACTACGCTATCTGCATTCTCGTGCCATCCCATAAACAAGTCTCTATATCGCTGATTCATTACATTCCGCTTGACTTTTAAGGTGGGGGTCAACAAGCCATTTTCTACGCCCCAAACATCTTTTGTGATAATCATGGTAGACACTTTACGGTAATTTGGCATTTTTTCATTGACTTCCTTTAAGGTGGCTTCCAGACTCGCTTTTAATTCTGCTTGCGATTTAGCAGCGCCCATTTCTGATGGAACGACTAATGCCATTGGCTGCGGACAACCTAGACCAACAATACAAATCTGCTCAATATCCGAGTTGCTGGCAAATTCCCATTCGATGGGTGCAGGAACGATAAATTTACCTTTTGAGGTTTTGAATGTATCCTTCACTCGACCTGTGATATATAAATAACCATCTTCATCCAATCGGCCTTCGTCGCCTGTGTGCAACCAACCGTCTTTGAGGGTTTCCGCTGTTTTTTCAGGAGATTTGTAGTAGCCGACCATATTCCAAGGAGCTTTGAATAAAATCTCACTTGTCTCTGGGTCAATCCGAATTTCTGAACCATAGCGCGCTTTTCCAACAGAACCCGGTTTGATATCTCGTCCATTTAAAGTGGTGGAAATAGCACAATTTTCTGTCATTCCATAACCTTCGAAAATATATAAACCAATACTTCTATACCAATTCTTTTGCGTTTC
>CALLVC010000611.1 GCA_938010785.1 uncultured Saprospiraceae bacterium | reverse complement strand
ATCCAAATAACTAATTCGTATATGAAATATCTTTGCCACCCGTCCGCAAGCGGTTCACTCAGCAAAATTGACTTTTTGCTTTGTTCATATTTCCGCTTTTTTTGCTTCCATAGCTGGGCTATGCAAGCAAAAAAGAGCGTCATCTAAAGAAAAAATATAAATTCATATATCAAATTCTTATTTAGATAGCAAGTCTATTAATTTGTGGGGAGAATTAGGTTTCTAAAACTTTAAAGAAATATTATGGGACTTATACAGGAGGGTATAGATGATATTAAAAAAGCTACACTATATACAACAAAAATTAAGCCAGATATTGGATATTATATCACTAGTGATGCTTTGTAAGCTAAAGAAAACCAATTAATTACGATTGGTATTTTAATGAATCTGTATTTTGATATTCAAAATCAATTGATTTTCAAAGAGTTAGTAAAATCAGAGGGGCTTCAAATTTTGTAATTTTTCGTAGGTATTTCGATAAAAATTAAGTTACTTTTTTTAATTCTAAAAGTTTTTTAGTTATACAGTGCAATATTTTTTCTTAACGCATCACTAGTGAAAAACGGAGACAATACAGGGCATTGGCGAGTATTTTCAACGAAGTATTATCTGGAAAGACTACTAAGAAGATAAGAAAGTTTACCGTTGATTTCTTTTCCCTGCTACAAAATAAAGCCCCTTATCCACACCATACCGATAATCACTCATAATCGTTTTGTTGGTATAGGTATAAGTCGTACTTTTTAAGTCTTTGATGGGCGCAATTTGCTCAATAACTACACCTTTCGGTGGGTTTAATAAAAACTCTACGGCATCATTGTACCGTAAATGACAGTTAGCAAAGGCGCTTTGTAAATGTAAATTATCTTTATAAAAATAGCTACCAAAATAGTCTGCCAAGCTTTGCGTCGTTCTGCGGTCAGCAGGGGCTGTACGGACGACTAAGATTTTTTTTGCACCCTGTTCATAGGCCCATTTTGCGGGCAAGGGGTCACTCCAACCACCATCAAAATATTCAACACCATTAATATTATGCTTACCTTTCGTGACAAAGGGTAAGGTGCTAGAAGCAATTAGAATGTCAAACCAATTTTGTTTGTCAGGGGTTAAATAAACGGGCTTTCCTGTCATTCGATTGGTCGCTACAAAATGTGTTTTTATGGTTTTTAAGGCGGTCATAGCTTGGTCCAAATCTAAGGGGACTTGTTCCTCTGCTACTCTTTTTAGATAATCAATATTCATGTAGCCTTCTGCCCCAAAAGTTCGAGTAAATTGGGTGAATAATTTATCTTTGGCTATCAATTTTATGGCATTGACGCATTGTCGATACTGGTGACTTAGAAAATAGGATGCGGTAATCGAACCACCCGAAACACCTATACACATATCAAAGTCTCGATAATTGGCGACTTGGAAAGCATCTAATACCCCTGAGGTAAATCCAGTTTTAAAACCACCACCTTCTATAATTAAACAGTTCATAATTTTTGAGTATTAAGGGGAAGAGGGGAAAAGTTACTGTGTTACCTTGGGGTTGTGTAAAATGTCACGATTTGCTAAAACTTTAAATTTTAGTAAATCTACAAGTCGCTGAAAATAAATTTGCTAAATTTCCAGAATTTAGTAAATTGTTTGCCCAGCCGATTTTTTATACAAGCCCAATAACTAACCTACTAAAATATCACTTAATTTTCCTGCGACTTCTAACCCCGCATTTCTCCCCGTGTCTTCTAATAATATTTTTTTTGTTTTTTTATCGGTCAATTTCACTTGAATCTTCGCCGTCATGCTTTCTTCAATTCGACCGTCCATAAATCCTGCTATGGGAGAAGCTAAACTTGTAGCTGCTTCTCTCTTGGCAAAGATTTCTAACCGATGATTTCCGTTTTCCATTACCAATTCTACTTTATCTTGGTTGGCAAAAGACTTACGTAATTTGGTGAAATTATAAGTCGTAAACTCAATTAATCTATCCTGTAGCCAAATCCCTGCTATAAATCCAACAAATGAAGTGCCCATCCAAGGAATATTAGCCACCGAAGATTTTAGTGAAATACCGTCTTCTGAAAAATGATTGGTTTGCATCCAGATATATCCACTCGGAAACGACCGTCCCCAATCTTTTTCCATATAGCCTTTACCGCCCGTAAAATTAATGGGTTCATCGTCAATTGTCAACGTACCCTCTATCCGATGATTCATGCTTAAAATGCCATGATAACATTGCATAAATGGCACAAATGAAAATGGCCCCATAATATTGGGAGAATACCAACTACTAGACCAAGGTACTTGATTGTGAAACGTCAATTTTCCTTTGATATTGGGTAAGTCTAATTGGATGCTTTCTCTTTGGAAAAAACTATTGGCTATCTCTACTGCAAACTTCCCTGCTGCTGGCTTGAATTGATTGAAATCATATTTGTGATAAGCCGCCGTTAATTTTTTGCCATCTAAAACTTGAATAAAGGCTTGTTGTGCGCCATTTTCATCCATTGCTATACCTGGAATGAAGGCAAAGGCTTTGTCTTCTGCTTTGTTTAGTACCTTATAGTACCAGCCTTCGAAGTATCTTTTGTTTTTGCCCCAACCGTGGTATTGTTCGGCATTGAAGAGGGCTTGGAGTTTGTTTTTTAGCATAATGCTAAGTTAGACATTTTGTGGAAGATGTGTATTAAATTCAAATCACAAGCTGGTAGCACAAACTTATTGAGATTCAGAAATTAATGTACGTTTTTTAACTCTCCCCTAACCCCTCTCTTAAAAAAGAGGGAGACTACGTTTGTGCAAATTTGTAAATTATCGGCAATTATACCAGATAATTTTCTATTTTGACGACTCCCTTCCCTTTGAAGGGAAGGGGCGGGGATGGGTTAAAAACAGCACATTATTTAATTAATTTCAATTAGTTTGTTCGGGACGCTGACCTTTAGGTTAGCTAATTAGCACTAAGGCAAAATAAATTAATAAAGTGGTCATTTTAAGGAAATATTTTTTTCCTAGACAAGGCATGAACCCGTACGGGTGAACCGCAAAGCGGATGGAAAGCCTACAGACATAGCACCGCTATGGCGAGCCTGCCTGCCGGCAGAGGCAGGCATTTTCAACATAAACAAACACTGTTTGTGAACCG
>CALLVC010000610.1 GCA_938010785.1 uncultured Saprospiraceae bacterium | reverse complement strand
TATAAATTGGAAATCGTCTGCGCCTGAATACCTTGAGAAGCATCCACCAACAATAAAGCACCTTCACATGCGGCAATAGACCGAGAGACTTCGTAAGAAAAATCTACGTGTCCCGGTGTATCAATCATGTTGTAAGTATATTTTTCTCCATCTGTATGATTATAATACATCTGGATAGCATGACTCTTTATAGTAATGCCTCTTTCCCGCTCGATATCCATATCATCCAAGGCCTGCGATTGCATATTCCGTTCAGAGATTGTTTGAGTAAACTCCAATAATCTATCCGACAAGGTACTCTTACCGTGGTCAATATGCGCTATTACACAAAAATTTCTAATATTTTTCATAGTCTGCAAAGATACGCTTTTTGTAAATGTGGCGAAAGAGGTAAACGCCATAGTTACAAATTGTTTACAAAAGTTGGTAGTACATGCTTCGGCCTGTCCAGTTCAAAGGTCTTTAGACCTTGCCTAATTAAGTTCGACCTAAAGGTCGTGGAACCCAACAGGCTAAAGCATGTACTACCAATTTACTACTTTACCAAGGCCGATAATGCCACTTCTAATTCCTCAAATTCCACACGATTAGCTAATATTTTTTTGTCTTTATCTAAGATAAAAACATTCGGTAAGCTATTGGGAGAATATTTACTTTCAACCGTCAAGTCATCATCTGTATCCATCACACAAGTCCAAGGCAAGTTATTTTCTTTTAAATAAGCTTTCCAATAGTCTATTTCATCATCCGTACACACCGCAAATCCTTTTAGACCTCTTGCTTCATATTGCTTAAATAATTCCACCACTTTAGGCGTAGCCACACGGCATTTATCACAAAGAGGACTAAAAAAATACAACATTGTATATTTAGCTTTTACACCATGCAAAGATTGAGGTTTATCGTTTTGGTCTAATAAAGTGATATCAGGGGCTATATTGCCCACCAAAGTAGGTCGAAAATAATTTGCCTTTTGTTCTACCCTGCTGAACGTCGCAACATCAATACCATTTTCTTCAGGGGTCGTAAAATAATTATCAAAAATATGGACAAATACTGCATCGGTTCCTTTGTTCTTGGTGCTCTCAAACGCAGTCACTAACCAGCGCAAAGTGTTCCGCATCATATCTCCATTGACCTTCGATTTATTGGCTAGTATATCGACCGATTCAATAAATCCTTCCACACTTGGTGGAGTCAATCGTTCGAAGAAAAAGCTAGCTTTAGTGGCAAATATTTTTGTTTGTAAAAGTCCTGATTCATTAAAATCAAAATTGTCCCAAAATTTATCTTTTACATATTGTAAATAAATTGGGTTCGTTTGGTTATTTAATTGAACGGGAATATTAGAAGGCACTTCTGGTAATTCATTCGCTTCCATCAACATACAGAAAAAAGTCGTCGTGTTTGTTTCCATCAGTTCATAAGCCTTATCGGCAATAGATTGACGTAAATCCATAATCCGCTGCTGACTTTCTTGTAGTACTTGAGGGTCTTTGGTTGCTTTCTTCAACATATTGAACATTTGAGTCTGTTGTTCAATTTCTAATCTCTTCGTTTCGACAAAGCTTTCGTAAGCGAAGTACGCCTCATTTTCTTTTGACCCTTTGACCGACAGGTATTTTTTTAAATTAGCGGCCTCCGTTTTCACTTGAAATTGATAGTCTTTATAAACAATAAAATCAATCATCCCTTTTTGGGGTACCATCAAAAAATAAAGTCCATTCGGTAAATCTTTATTACCTGTGAATTTGACCAATCCATTTTTAGCTACGTTTGCAGAATCTAGTGCATAGGTAAAATTTCCTGAATAGTAACCCAAAACACATTTTTCAGTGGTTACTAAATCTTTAATTTGAAACTGAAAATTGTAGTTAACTGCTTTTCCTTCAGTCGAATTCAACAAAAAAAGAAAGGCAGTCAGGGTATAAAAAACAGCAGTAGGAAGATATTTTTTCATGGTGTAAAAATAAGAAATGGTTTGAGTCGTAAATCAATAAGTGCTACGTCCTAATAATAGTGATGTTACTTTACAGAAAGCACAGAAAATCCCAAAGCAATTTAGCTACAAATAAAACAATTCTAGTAAAGACCGTTAAATAATTCGTCTTAATTGCTTTAAAAGCTTATTAAGGTTTGGTTAAAACGACCAAAATCCCAATAAAACAATAGCCCACTACTTTATTTTAGGTAAAAAAATCTATTTTGAGCAAAATTTAAAATATTTAATCAAGAAATTTATAATTAGTATGAGTCAAGTAGCACAAAAAGAATTAGGTGGACATCCAATGGGATTATATATTTTGTTTTTCACCGAACTATGGGAACGATTCAGTTATTACGGCATGAGAGCCTTGTTTGTGTTATTTCTAGTAGCTGAATCTACGGACCCTAGTAACCCTGGTTTTGGCTGGACGAATTCTCAAGCCCTAGCCCTTTATGGTTGGTATACGATGCTAGTATATGTAGCGAGTATACCAGGCGGGTGGTTAGCTGATAGGTTCATTGGTCAGAAAAAGGCAGTAATGCTTGGCGGGTGGTTACTAGTCGCAGGACATGGAGTCCTTGCTTTCAATTCTGAATTTTCTTTTTATCTAGGTTGCTTTCTGGTCATTTGTGGCGTTGGTTGTCTAAAGCCTAATATTTCGAGTATGGTAGGCAGCCTCTACAAACCTGGTGACGAACGCCGAGACAAAGGGTTTTATATCTTTTATATTGGAATTAACTTAGGCGCACTTTTAGCTCCTATCTTATGTGGTTGGGTCGGAGAAAAATACAATTGGCATTACGGATTTGGACTAGCAGCAATCGGAATGGTTATCGGTCAAATTGTCTATATGTGGGGGCAAAAATACTTAGAGGGTGTTGGTGATTTTATTGGTACAGATAAAAACGTAGAACAAGGATTGATGGACAAACCCCTAACACTAATAGAAAAAGACCGAATTAAAGTAATGCTACTTTCGTTCTTATTAATCATCATTTTTTGGGGCGCATTTGAACAAGCGGGTGGCCTTATGAATCTCTACGCTAAACAAAAAACCAATCGAATGTTTATGGGTACAGAAATCCCTGCTTCGATTTTTCAATCTGTTAATTCCTTTTTCATTATTACACTAGCTACAGCAGTTGGTGCATTTTGGTACAAATGGAAACTAAAAGGGCGGGAATCTTCTTCCCTTTTTAAAATAGCTATTGGTACCATTATCATGGGATTGGGTTTCTCCTTTATGGCAGCCGCTTCGATAGAATATGAAAACTCAGGGTCTTCAGCTATGTACTGGCTTATTTTGGCTTACCTATTACATACTATTGGTGAACTATGTGCTTCGCCTGTTTCACTTTCTTTTATCACCAAATTGGCGCCAGTCAAATATGCCTCTTTAATGATGGGGACCTATTTTGCTGCCACAGGTTTTGGTAATAAGTTAGCTGGATTGATAGGAGAATGGGCACAGAATGCTGGAGAGCTTCAAATTTTTATTGGCATCACTATTTTTACTGTCCTTGTAAGTTTGATTGTCATAGCATTCCTAAAGCCTTTGAAAAGGCTAACACATGGTGCAGAAGATTTAGTAATGGAAAAATAAGAGGGTTTCACTTATAATATTTTTGAAAATATTCTTATCAAAATCTATTAGAATTTAACATTTATGTCCAACAATAAAACAGATTTACTAACAGCTAATGGTTCGGTCTTAGGGCATCCATCAGGCTTATTTGTATTATTTTTCACAGAAATGTGGGAGCGGTTTTCCTATTATGGGATGCGTGCTTTATTGGTGATGTTTTTTACGGCTTCCTTAATGGAAGGCGGTTGGGGCTGGCCCCAAGAACATGCCTTTGCTATTTTCGGCACCTATGTCTCTTTAGTTTATTTATCCGCCTTAGCTGGTGGGTATATTGCTGATAACATAATTGGTTATCGAAATTCGGTAGCCGTTGGCGCTTTGCTGATGTCTCTGGGTCATGGATGCATGGCATTAGAAACCCCATTTGCTATCTACACAGGGCTCGCTTTATTAGTTATTGGTAGTGGTTTTTTCAAGCCCTGTATGACTTCCATTATATCAGAGATGTATGAAAAGTATCCTGAGAAAAAAGATGGTGCTTATACGATTTTTTATATGGGTGTCAATTCTGGTGCATTTTTAGGCATTCTACTATGTGGCTACCTTGGAGAAAGAATTGGTTGGACCTATGGGTTCGGCCTAGCTGGTATTTTTATGCTTTTTGGTTTATTGCAATTTTGGTTTGCACAAGGTGTATTTGGAGATGCGGGAACAAAACCAACTAAACAAGATAAAATTACAGTTGTAGAAGATGATGGCGATAAACAAAACCCGTTTACGACTTGGCAAATTACACTTTCTGCTATTGCTGCCCTTTTAGGTTTCATATGGATTATGAATGACCCCATCTCAAAAATATCGGAAGGAGCAACCAACTTTTTACCATTTAGTGTTGGAGGAATGAGTGGCCCTAATTTTACCATCATTACCGCCTTCATTATCTTTTTAATCGTTCTTATACCTCGGATAGTCAATTATTCTAGCGTCACTAGGGATAAAATGATTGCGGTATTATTCTTCTGTTTTGTTACCGTTTTCTTCTGGGCAGTTTTTGAACAAGCACCAGGCTCACTAACTCTTTTTGCTAGAGATTATACAGATAGAGTGTTAGAGGGAAGTGCAGGGATGACCTTTAATATTGTTAACTCTATTCTAACCCTTGTTCCATTAAGTATTTTCACTTGGATTATCTTTTTATTATATAAACAAATTGGTAGTAAATATGGACTGTCCTTCATATTCCTAATAATCAGTTTTCTGATTATTTGGGGGATTACTTTATGGATGTTACAAAGAGAATTTGCATCAGATAAAACAGAAATCACCGCTTCTTGGTTTGGTATTCTTAACTCTTTATACATCATTATTTTTGCGCCTCTATTTTCTAAGTGGTGGGAAAGTAAATATAATCCTAGTGCGAATATGAAATATGCCATTGGTATGTTTCTATTAGGTTTAGGAATGGCTTGTGTAGCTTACGGCGCAAGTGATATTGCCCCTGGTGCAAAGGCAGCTTCAGTAAGTATCATTTGGTTAGTTCTAGTTTATCTATTTCATACCTTAGGAGAACTTTGTATCTCTCCTGTCTCCCTTTCCTTAGTGAGCAAACTGGTACCTGGTAGAATGATTGCATTTATGTTTGGCATGTATTACCTAGCTATTGCTATCGGAATGAAATTAGCAGGTATTTTTGGAGGTGCCTCGGAAGGTATTGCTGAAGAAAGCGGCATTAGTTACTTCTTCTGGATATTGACTGCGGTTTCAGTTGCTTTAGGATTCTTATGTATTTTACTATCTCCTTTAGTTAAAAAATTAATGCACGACGTTGAATAACAAATCTTTAGAAACATCAATTAAAAAGGTAATGTAAAATGATTGTTTTGCATTACCTTTTTTTATTTCTTTTCTAAAATCTGGCAAAATTATAGCAATCAGGCGCTAAAAATTTACGTTCTTTGTCACTTTAGTATTCAAATACTATTAATGATGTTAAATATTGAACATGAGAATTTTACCGCTTTTCTTTTTTTGCCTATTTTCAATTGCTGCAATTGCACAAATCGACACCTCCGAAATCTATGAACTACTCCCTGTCACCGTCCAATCCACTCGTTTTGAGACCTCCGATTTAGAATCGCCTTTAGCAACAACTTCTTTATCAAAAGCCTTTATTCAGCGAGGACAAAATCAATTGTCGGTGAATGAATCTTTAGATGCCGTTCCAGGGTTATTTGCTTTAAATGGAAATAATTTTTCCCAAGATTTAAGAGTGTCTATTCGGGGTTTTGGTGCACGGGCTGCCTTTGGTATTCGAGGCATAAAAATATTGGTGGATGGAATTCCAGAATCTACGCCTGATGGACAAGCACAAGTAGACAATTTGGATTTAGGAGTAATAGAAAGTGTAGAAGTTATTCGAGGTCCTGCTTCGGGTTTATATGGTAATGCATCGGGTGGGGTCATTAGCTTTACAACGCAAAACCCAACTGCTACACCATTTTGGGAAGCTAGAGTTGCCGCAGGGTCTTATGGTCTACAACAATATCAATTGAAGACAGGAGGACAGCAAGGAAAATTTGGCTATTTAGTACATGGTATTTATACAAAAACGGATGGGTATAGAGATAATAGTGGGATGAAAAATACGATTTTGAATGGTAAATTTAATTTTCAACTAAACGAAAAATCGGAATTGCAGTTGCTCGCTAATTATGCCAATAGTCCACAGGCAGATGACCCCGGAGGAATTAATTTAGACCAAGCATTGGAAGACCGAACGAGTGCAAGAGATAGAAATTTATCTTTCATGGGTGGAGAGGAAATCATACAATCTAGGTTTGCTTTGATTTATAAAAATGCCATTGCCGATGGACAGAATTTGGAGGTTAAAACTTGGTTGAGTAATCGAGATTTTGCCAATCGTTTGCCTTTTGGTTTTGGAGGAATTGTAGAATTTGACCGTGCCTTTGCTGGCTTTACGACCAATTATCAACTAGATAAAACCTTATTCGGCAAACCCTACCGACTGAAATTGGGAGTTGATTTACAGAATCAAGCAGATGACCGAATGCGGTTTGTCAATGAAAATGGCGTTAGAGGAAATATGACTTTGGACCAAAAAGAAGAATTCCGAAGTATAGGTGCCTTTGTGATACAAGAATTAAGTCTATCTGAAAAATTTACGGCTATGCTAGGTACTCGATTTGACGGAGTTCGTTTAAAAGCAACGGATAATTTTTTGAGTAATGGTGACCAATCTGGGGAATCTACTTTAAATAGCTTTAATCCAACCTTCGGACTAGTTTATAGTGCTTCTGTAGCAGCTAATATTTACGGCAATATTTCTACTAGTTTTGAAACGCCTACCTTAACCGAACTGTCCAATAATCCTTCTGGTGTAGGTGGCTTCAATCTTGAATTAATGCCACAAGAAGCAACCAATTTTGAAGTAGGTGTCAAAGGGATTCTGAATAAGAAATTACGTTATGAGTTAGCCTTATTCATTATTAACGTAAAAGACGAAATTGTTTCTTTTGAGTTGGAAGATTTTCCCGATAGAGACTTTTTCAGAAATGCAGGAAGCACTGATAGAAAAGGGGCAGAGGTCAGTTTAACTTATAATGTAGCAAAAGGATTAAATGCTATTCTAAATTATACCTACTCTGATTTTAAATACGATGAGTTCCGTTCTTTCAATGGCAATTTTTTACCGGGCATTCCAAAACATAACACCTTTTTTGCCTTGAATTATGCTAGGTCTAAAGGGCTATTTGGTTCTTTACAAGTCAGAAGTATTGGAGAACTATTTGCGAAAGATGATAATACGGTAACCGTGGATGGTTTCACCGTCGTCAATGTAAAACTAGGCTATAAAATAGATAAGCTCAATTGGGATATTGAGCCTTTCTTTGGTATTAATAATTTATTGGGAACCGAATATTTTGACAATATCAGAATAAATGCTTTCGGTAATCGCTTTTATGAACCCGCACCAACTACTAATTTTTATGGTGGGGTGAAGTTTTATTTTGGGAAGTAAATTTTATCATGCCAGATTTCAAAAGTCTATGCCACGCACACAAATGTAGCTTGCTTATAGTACCGTTAGGTACTTAATATGGGTAAGCCTCAGCGGTAAAAGTAAGCACTATCCGTGCCGTAGGTACGTAATATAGGTTTGAACGCCATGTTACGTACCTACGGCACGGGAGTACTTACCTTTTGTCTAGGTTACCCATATAAAGTACCTACAGCACTATTTATTCGTAATTGGTATATTTGTCTGCAACAGGTAAATCTTGAAGTTTTGGCAGAATAAAATTTATTCATTCAAATCCCATCGATACTCCATAAATTCTATTTCTGCATCTTTTTTTATGTCAATATCTACGTAAGGATTCACAAATTTTATCAAATTTTGGGTACGTCCCTTCCCTCCAAAAATTCTACTTATCAACCCTTTGTTAGTAAAATCTGTGCTATACCATTTTAACAAACTAGACAGCACAATTTTATCTTCACTGATAATATTATTTTTACGTTTATCATTAAAAAACGTTCGGGCTTGGTCTTCTAACTGCTCTTCCAATCGTTCCGCAGTATAAGCTTCATTTCGTAATCTTGGACAAGAATAAGAGGCACAGTTTACCGCAAAATGTATGCGTGGTTCATCAAATTCCTTCCGAATAATACTGTGTTCAATATTATTCAAATCATATTCCTGGCCCTCTATGTTGATAAATTTAATATCCCAGACACTATTCACAAAACCAATTCCACTCTTAATATCCTTGATACTTTTTACGGGATAATGGTCTATAATTAACTTTACCGTATAAGCATTGTAGGCATTTATCCAATAGGTCAACTGTTCGTCTTTGGGCCAATTTTTTTTATTTGGGTGATTATTTTCCAACAGGGTCAGATATTCCTTAAACTGGACACTGTCTTGAATAAATCCTTTATAATTAACGGCCCCTTCTGGCGTTACATGCTTTTTTAATAAACCATCAAAAATGGCATGACTAATGGGTTGAGAAGAAGATTGTACGTTGTTGGCATTGCAACTGACTAAACTTAGTAATAAAAACAAACTGGTAATTTTTAGTAGGTTCATCTTGATATTTAATTTTTAAGTCCTTTTATCACGCTTATATACGGTTCTACACTTGTAAATAGTTTACCCTAATACAAAGTATGATTTTAAATTTAGTTCAAAAGAAAATAGCTCAAGAGAGACATTTGCAAGAACTAAGTTCAAGCTCAAGTCTCAAGTTCATAGCCGTGGCTAAGGGCATTAAAAGAAAGCGGGTTTTATATCATAAACAGTCAAGCACATTCGACAACCAATATCCATCCCTACCGCATAGGGAATAATCGCATTATCCGTCGCTAATACACCACCAATCGGCAAACCATAACCTTGATGTGCATCTGGCATCAAAGCACCTTTTACGGTCACTGGTAATCTCATCGCCGTGTTCATCTGCAATAAAGTGCCTGCTTCGATATGTTGCAAACCATACGTTTTGTAGGTCTTTGGTTCAGGGGCTAATGGAATTTCAGTTTGTACTTCGACTTCCGATTCTTCCCATAATAACTCCGCTGCTATTGGACCAAATGCAGGGTCTTCCCGAAATTGTTCAGGTGTTTCTAGCACGGACTTTAATTGTGCTAAAACAACTTCTTTTGACTGCCTTTTACAATGCTTAATAACCGCATTGATAGCAACACCAATCGCCTTCCCTTTGGGATAACCAATGGCGAGTAAATCTTTTTGTCTTAATTTTAGTTTTTTTGCCAAAATGTATTTTTAATAATGATTGATTGAGGATAAATTTAATACTTTGTAAATTAAATTAATTATCATTTTAAACTGGTCCCCGAGCGCAGCTACGCTGCTAAAAAAGGAATATTAAGGGTGAGTAAATCTAGGTTTTCCAATGGAAAACCTAGATTTACTCACCCTTAAAAATCCCTCCGCCGAGCCGCCGAAGGCGGCGAGGCGAAATAACAAAAAACTTATGTTACAGTGTATTTAACCCCACGTATTAAGTCATTCTCTACAGTTAAAAGTTCCCTGACTACTATAATTTCTAACTAATCCTTACTAGAATTAATAAAGCATTCAATTACTTAACTTCCATTATTCCTAAAAAAACGTTAACTTGGATTATTATTTCGTAAATCCCAATTTTTCAAGTAATCCATTTCTCCCCCACCTCGGTTTACTTTCGAACTACACCATCGTTTTGCCCTACTATTAATCATTTCGATTAACAAACACTACAAAAACAAAACTATGAACTTGGTAAAAACTATGGGGCTTTTCCTCATCACCTTTTTCTGTGCTACCCAGCTATCTGGTCAAACAATTTTCATTAATGAATTTATGGCCTCCAACGACCAAACTATCGCCGATGAAAATGGTGAGTTTGATGATTGGGTAGAAATTTATAATGCAGGTACAACTTCTTTCGACTTAGGAGGAAAATATGTTACCGACGACCTTTCCGAGCCTAATCAATGGCAAATTCCAACGACCAATCCAATTTTGACAACTGTTCCAGCAGGTGGCTATTTAATTATTTGGTTTGATGGGAACGAAGAACAAGGGCCATTACACGTTAGCCCCAAATTAGGCGGAGGAGGAGAACAAATTGGGCTCTATGAAGCAGATGGTAGCACGCCTATTGATACCCTCACTTACAGGGAGCAGACAACAGATATTTCAGCAGGTCGATTTCCAGATGGTAGCCCTACCTTTTTCACATTTAACATCCCTTCACCAGAAGTGGCTAATATGGAACCTCCGATGGAAGAAGTAGTGACACCTACTATTTCGCAAATAGGTGGTTTGTATAACGCTCCTGTACTTTTGACCTTAGCTACAACAACTGAAAACGCCGCTATCTACTATACGTCTAATGGCAGTGAGCCTGATGAAAATAGCACCTTATATACCGAACCTATTTCAATCGATGCCTCTCAAGTCATTCGTGCCAAAGGGTTTAAAAATGGGGCAATAGCTAGTGACGTGGTTACCAATACTTATCTGATTAATACCAATCATACTTTTCCAATTGTGGCTATTTCTGTAGACTCCTTCTTATTTTTTGACCCTGAAACGGGTTTATATCCAAACTATACAGAAGATATAGAAATTCCGATGAACGTAGAATTTTATGAACCAGATGGTACCCAAGGTTTTAATCAAGTAGCCGAGGTTGAAATTCATGGTTCTACGAGTGCTATCTTAGACCAAAAATCATTGGCGATCAAAGCCAAAGGAAGTCTTGGTAGTTCAACGATTGACTATGCTGTTTTTCCTGATGAAGATTTGACCGAATATCGAAGTTTAATTTTAAGAAATTCAGGGCAAGATTGGGAATACACCATGTTTAGAGATGCTATGCAAAGTAGTTTAGTCGCAGACTTGGAAGATTTAGAAGTAGGTATTGAAACGCCTAATTTAGATGACCAAGCCTATAGACCTGCTATTGCTTATTTGAATGGAAAATATTGGGGGATTTATAATTTAAGAGAGCGTTCCGATAAAAGATATATTAAGAATCGCTACGATTTAGACGATGACGAAATTGATTTATTAGACAATCTAGATGAAGCTAAAGAAGGAGATTTTGATGCATGGAATAACCTAGATAATTTATTGCGTTCCAAGTCTTTTACGACTGAAAGTGACTTAAACGAATTGGCAACCTTGGCCGATTTAGATAATTACATGGACTACATTGTTCATAATGTTTTTATTGATAATACTGATTGGCCAGGTAATAATTACCTACGTTGGAGAGAACGTAGTCCTGATGGAAAATTTCGTTGGCTAACCAAAGATTTGGATTATGCTTTTGGTTTCGCAGAACTTTCTACGGGTAGTTTCAATACGGGAAACCCATTTGTCAACTCTTTGGACCGTATGTTAAATCCAACTTTTTTCTATCCAAATCCAGATTGGGCGACTATTCTATTTCAAAAATTAATGGAAAATCCAAAATGGAAACAAGATTTCATTAACCGTATGGCAGACCAATTAAATGTTCTGTTTTCCCAACAACGGATGTTAGATAGAATTAATGAATTTCAAGCAGTTTACCAACCCGAAATTCAGCAACATAATCAAAAATGGGAAAATGTATGGACTTGGAATCAGGACATCGAGGTCTTAAGAACTTTTGCCTATAATCGAACGGAGGCTGTTAGAGACCATTTTTCAGCCAGTCTACCTGAGGTAACAGGCAGGTCTAATGTAACGCTTAGTTCGTCCCCTGCGAATGGTGGAGCAATAAAAATCAGTACGGTAACCACCAATCAAAATGGCACCGCTTGGACAGGCATCTATTTTAATGGTATTGACATTCCGCTCCAAGCCATTGCAAATCCTGGTTTTGTATTTACAGGTTGGTCTACCGATGTCAATTCAGCCAATGCTAATGCAAGCATTAATTTAACTGGTGATGTGTCTATCATTGCTAATTTTGTTCCAGAAGGAGACCCTACAGGCCCTTTAAATCAATCCATTGACTTTCCAGAAATTACAGATAAATTAATCACAGATGGACCATTTGATATTTCAGCTACTGCTAGTTCTGGCTTACCTGTTAGTATAAGTATTATTTCTGGTCCAGCAACGATTATAGGTAATACAATTACTTTGACAGGAACGACAGGAACTGTTTTTGTACAAGCCAGTCAAGCTGGAAATGAACAGTTTAACGCAGCTACTACAGTTCGTCGATTTTTTGAAGTAACTACCGAGATTACACCTCCTAATATGGGTGAATATTGTACAAGTAGTTCTGATAACCCTTGGCAAGAATATATATCGAATGTTCAATTTTCTACGATAAACAATGCTTCTGGCAAGAATAATTATACCAATTATTCAGACCAAACGGCAGTTATTAGTAGAGGAGAGGAGTACCCTATTTCCCTAACTCCTGGTTTTAGTTGGCAACATTACAATGAATATTTTACGGTTTGGATAGACTGGAATCAAGATAATGATTTTGCAGATGCTGACGAACAAGTATATAGTGGAAATTTACCCTCAGGAATAAACGGAACTCCTGGAAGTCCACTAGTAGGCATCATTAACGTACCTAATGAAGTACTCCTTGGAACGACTCGTATGCGGGTAGTGATGCAGAGAGGTCAAGCACCCGAATCTTGTGGAAATTATCCTTTTGGAGAAACAGAAGATTATGTCATTTCCGTCATTGAGGAAGGACCAACATTTGGTTTAACTATTAATTGCCCTGCCACTTTATTTTTATCAGCTCCAGCAGGGGCATCAGCGATGATAGTAGATTGGGAAACCCCATCCACCACTACGGATTGTCCCAATGGTATTAATGCTGTTTTGCAAACAAGTGGGCTACCAAGTGGCAGTCTTTTTCCAATCGGAAGTTCTATTATTACCTATACCGCCACGGATAATTGTGGCAATATTTCAACTTGTGATTTTGAAATAAGAATTAGTCCTAGCGGTAGTTATTGTGAGGCTATTGGTAATCAACCTTGGCAGGAGTATATTGCTAATGTTCGTTTAAATACTATCAACAATAATTCTTTTAAAGAAAAATATGGTGACTTTACCAATATTACTACAGAGCTAGAAAGTGGGCAAGCATATGAAATTAATCTAAATCCAGGCTTTAGTTTTTTCCAATGGGATGAAGCCTTTCGAGTTTGGATTGATTTTAATGGAAATGGTAGTTTTGATGACAACGGAGAATTAGTCTATTCGGGTATTTACGTGGGTCAAGCTGCCGGAACAACACCTCCAACTTTAACTGGAACGTTTACTGTTCCTAATGCTGTTCAACCAATTAATACTAGAATGAGGGTTGCAATGCAAAGAAATACGCCTGCGGACGCTTGTGAGACATTTGAATTCGGAGAAGTAGAAGATTATAGTATCCAGATTATTAGCAGAAATAGTAGCAGTGTTACAAGAACTTCTTATCTAAATTTTGCTGCTTTCAACGCTGGTCGTTCGGTAGAATTACAATGGCTCACAAACACCATTGAGAATAGCGAACAATTCACGCTAGAACGCTCTGCTAATGGGGAGACTTTCACTCCTTTAAAAACGATTAATCAGTTTAATAACGACCGAATCGATGCCTTTTTTAAGGAGTTAGACGAAGCCCCTTTAATTGGAGAAAATTATTATCGCTTAAAGCAAAAACTAAAAGACGGTAATACAACTTACTCTCCAATCAAATTAGTAAATTTTCAGGTCGATTTAAAAGCGATAACCGTTTTCCCTAATCCAGCTACCGAAACGCTAAATATCCAATTAAGCGAGTATGCTGGAAAAGGTAGTACGATTCAGTTGTATGATGCGTATGGTCGTTTACAAAAAGAAATGAAACTTGAAATCACGCCTCAATCGTTCGTTTCTATGCCACTAATCGGTATTGCAAATGGCTTATATTACTTAAAAATACAAGTAGGGAATCAATTAGCCACTAGTAAAAAAGTATTAGTCAATCGGCTTTATTAACAATTGAACAAGAATAGAACGCAATAAATAGAACTAAAAAAGGGCTTATAGGTTAACAACTTATAAGCTCTTTTTTCAAGGAGTTGGAAATAAATAAGGTACCCAAACCTGCCCGACAGGCGGGACCTTGATTCCTTTGGCTTCTACCGCATTTCATACGGTGTTATTCACGTTTAATCCCTTCGGGATTTAAGAAGCAAAAACCACACGACGTGTTCAGATTCATCGGAATTATTTTCTATACTCCAATAAGACTTTTGAACAGGACAGACTAAAGTATAAATTATTCGAAAAAACCTCTTGAGTCCGACCGTGAATCGTATGCCGTGAGCCATGAACCGTGAACCGAATAAAGTTTAGCATGTACTATCTTAAGAAAAATTAGGCTTCCGCTTTTCAATAAACGCTAAAACACCTTCCCGTCCATTGGCGGAATCTGCTCGTTTGGAAATAGCGCGACCTTCTAATTCCATTTGGGTCTCTAAACTATTGTCAAAACTACAAAGCAATAACTTTTTGGTAATCGCAAAGGCATCCGTTGGGCCATTCGCTAATTTTTGAGCTAATTTCAATGCTTCGTCTTGCAACGACTCATCTGACACCACTTGATTAATTAATCCCCAATCTTCTGCTTCCTCGGCAGTTAGTCTTCGATTAGTTATCGCCAAATCCATTGCTTTTCGCATACCTACCAAACGAGGTAAATAATAAGTAGAACTTCCGTCGGGGCTTAATCCCGCAGCCGTATAAGCCATCGTAAATTTGGAAGACGCTCCAGCTAAAACAAAATCTCCCGTTATCGCTATACTAAATCCTGCTCCCGCAGCCATACCATTGACTGCTACGATAAATGGCTTTTCCATACGTGCTAAAGTCGAAGTCGCACGGTGCAAATTGTCTGCCATGCCTTTAATCTTCACTGCTGCTTTGTCAGGTTCTCCCCCAACTGCTTTCAAGTCTCCTCCTGCACAAAAGAATTTACCATTAGCAGTCAAGACTACACATCGAACCGAAGCATCTTTATCACAAATCAGCGCAGCCTCCGCAAATTCTCTGGCTAAGGTTGGATTAATCCCATTTGCCGCCTTTGGTCGGTTGAATGTAATCGTGGCAATTTTATCTTTTTTTGTTAAAGTTATCGTCTCGAAATTTTCCATTAGGATTTAATTTAAATTATTGGTTTAGCTACTTTAAAATCAAGCCGTCAAGCCACCATCTACTGGCATTGCATGTCCCGTAACAAAACTTGCTTTATCCGAACATAGCCACAAAATGGTATTCGCCATTTCGATAGGGTCAGCAAAACGTTTCATAGGGATTCCAGACTTTAATTTACTAGACAAACCTGCGGATATTTTTTCCATTACCTCAGGGTCAAATAAAGGCGTCACTGTAAAAACAGGGCAAATAGCATTAATTCTTATCTTGTTTCTAGCGTATTCCATTGCAGCCGTTTTGGTCATACCTACTACTGCGTGCTTACTTGCTACATAAGCCAAATTATTGGGTAATCCTCGTAATCCTGCTATGGAGGCAGTATTCACAATCGCTCCACTTCCTTGCGTTAGCATTTGTGCAATTTGGACCTTCATGCAGTAAAATACACCAGTCGCATTGAC
>CALLVC010000609.1 GCA_938010785.1 uncultured Saprospiraceae bacterium | reverse complement strand
AATCCCGATAACTATCGGGACGGCTATTAAAAAAAGCCAACCCGTCCGTAAACGGTTCACCCGTACGGGCTCATCTTGCCTAACAAAAAAATACACTCGATTAACTTGTCAATTACTTATAAATGATAGCACTAGTTATTTTTTACTCGTTACTAAGCGTCATTAACTTCATTAAATGTCCAAATTCATTTAACGAAAGTGCTATTTTGCGCCGTTTTATATAAACACTTTTCTCGTTATATCCATATATTTTTCCATTAAAATTAAAATAAATCCAATCTACCCAAGCTACATTCCCTCTATCTGGTTCCCCGTTAAAATTTAGTAAGTTGAGGTCTTTAAGGATTAATCTAATTTCCTTTTCGGAAAAGGAAAAATACTCAGTCAATTGGCCAATTCTCATCTGCTGAGTATTGTATTTTTGTTTAAAAAAGGTTTCTAGAAAGGCATAACCTTTCCTCTGAAAAAGTGGTTTGAGTTGGATATTTAGGTAATATTTTTTTAAATCTTGCTGTATTTCTTTTAATCTAGTTTCTAAAGCTCTAGAAGTCAGCCCTATTTTATAAAATTTTTGATGGTCGGCTATTACTTCTATAAAGTACAAATCGAATTGCTTGAAATAAGTCAAGTCTTTTTGAAAGAGTTTCATTTTAGTCGAAATCTCCTTAAAATCATAGGCTTTTTGATGATGTTTTTTTAAAAATTGTACCGCAGGTGCAAAGGCTTCTGCATAAAAATATTCGTGCTTTTCTTCCTCCAATTTAGCAAAGGTGGTCCTTCTTTTACCATCTGTATATTCAGTAGTCAAGGCAGCAGACCGAATTATATGAAATTCGGGAAAAGGTGCTACAGTTTGGTTCAAATACCTGTCAATTTGGACCAATATTTCTTTGACATTCCCAGTTTTATCCGATATTAATAATTGATTAAGTGTCTTTTTTAAAGCTGGAATTATGATTTCCTCTTCTCTTTTTCTTTGGTTAAAATTATGATATTCTTTCTTTAAATCAGAAAAGTAAGTATTAATTTTATTTAGTTTCTGTGTAGCAAATACCGATAAGGATAAGCTAATAGGAAGTCTTCCAGATAAACTAAAAAAATGACTCATAAAATGGTCCACACACCCTACTCCATCATGCGCAAAATGATGTCTTTTTATTCGTCCTTTTTTGGCTATCAATGGAATTTCACAATAGGGACATAATACGTCTGTTCTTCCTGAATTAATCTCAGAAATATGGATATATTTACCTTCAAAAATACCAAAGGGTAACTTCATAAAAAACTTTTTCGAAATTCAATCAAAAGTCTAAGCTAAAATAATATTATTGAGCAGACATTCAAAATTAACTATACATGAGTCAAAAATTCATCGACGATTTAACATTTCAGGGCAAAGATTTCATAGTGGATGCCCTAGAAAAAGGAGACTACGAAAATTGTCAATTTGTTAATTGTAATTTTTCAGCGATAAGATTGTCTTATATAAATTTTATTGATTGTCAGTTTGAAAATTGTGATTTCAGCAATGCAAAATTAACTGAAACTGGGCTAAGAAATGTTGAATTTACAAAATGCAAATTGATTGGGATTCGATTTGATGGATGCAATGATTTTTTGTTCGCAGCTTCATTCAAAGGATGTCGATTAGATTATGCCTCTTTTCACCAAATGAATGCTCAAAAAACGAATTTTCAAGATTGCTCTTTAATCGAAGTAGATTTTTCCAAGACCAATCTAAAAAGCGTTTCCTTTAGCAACTCCGATTTATCAAGAGCCGTATTTGAGGAAACAAATTTAGAAGAAGCGGATTTCAGAACAGCACACTCCTTTTCTATCGAACCAAGTAAAAATCAGGTGAAAAATGCCAAATTTTCTACAAATAATTTGGAAGGATTGCTCAGAAAATATAAATTAGACATAGAATCCTAATTTTGGCGCTATTTTTGCTTAACATCTAATGTATTCCTCCCTGATAAAAATCCCGTCACCTCCCGTATAATTCCCCTTATTCTCCCTCAATTCAGTATTAATAACACTTACTTACAATTAAAAACACTTGAATTATGCGAACGCTGGCAGTCCTCTTATTACTATTCCTCAACACCTCCATCTATGCTCAAATCAATTTCGCAATTGAGCAACAAGAAGATGGAACAACCTACGTTGTTAAATTAAAACCAGAAAAATCATTTCCTGCTCCAATGAATATTACCAATACTGCACAAATCAGTTTGGTGGTTCCTACAGGAGGTTTTCAACCAAGTAATATTCAAAGTTTTAAAGGGAATTGGCAAAACAATAATAATATTATTTCTCCAGAATCTAACCCAGAAAAGGATTATCTAATTTTCAACTTAGTTGGTCACATCAAGGACTTGGACTATGTTGAAGGAGAAGAGGTAGTCATTTTCTCCTTTCAGAATACAGGTAAGGATACTGGAATGCCTAGATTCGTAGGAAAAAGTGATACTAGGTTATTTAAATCTAAAAAATTGAATATTGGGAATCAAATTTCTGTACTAGGCGCAGGTTTTGTAAATGCTTATTCCGGTACTTATGATGAAGTTGAGGAAGGACCAGAGGAAGAAGATACACATATATTATATGGCAATGAAATTTTCGGTACTTTCAATTTAGACTTGAATGTAAAGAAAGAAGGAATGATGTTAGAATGGCTAGCAGAAAATAAGGGAAATACAAAACAATATGTAATAGAAAAATCGATGGATGGAGTAAACTTTGAAGCGATTCAAGTCATCACAGATAATGTTGAAGATGAGCTAAAAAAAATCGATGAAGCTCCTGATTATGGTACCAATTTTTATAGAGTAAAACAGCAGTATAAAAATGGAGATTATAGATATTCGTCCATTCAATCAGAACCATTTTTAGTTGATGAAGCTGCGATAACTATTTACCCTAATCCCGTTAAAAATGTATTTAATTTAAAAGTAGGCCATTTTTCCAATCTTGAGGGACAAATTAGAATATTTAATCTTTCAGGCCACGAAATGGCTTCTGCTCCACTAAATAAAGGCGATAAAAAAATAACAGTTAATACTTCTGATTATCAAAGCGGTATGTATTTTCTAGTGATAGAAGGAAATGGTAAAAAAGCCGTTGAACGACAATTTGTTGTCGAAACAAATAATTAAACAATAGTTCCCAAAAAGAGTAGTAATTCAAAATAAAAAGAGTAGTAATTCAAAACAAAAAGAGTAGTAATTCAAAACAAAAAGAGTAGTAATTCAAAACAAAAAGAGTAGTAATTCATCCTAAAAACTAGGGTTAAAAGTAATTATCGGTTTTATAATCTTTAAGATTATAATCCGATAATAGCTTTTAGAATAAGAGTAAGTCTAAAATCCTAATTCTTATTTTTTCTTTTTCCTTTTACTTCTCTTCGTCTTTTCAAATGCTTCCATCTCTTCTTTTAATCCTTTCCAATCTGGTTTCACATCAGTAGAAAAAGTAATGGTCGCCTCATAGTCTTCCTTATTCAATTCCATAACTGTAATCGGTTTCGTAATATAATTTTCAATAGCTTCAAGTAAGCCTTTTTCATCGGGACTACAAAAAGTAATGGCAAAACCACTGTGCGTTCCTCTTCCTGTACGACCAATTCGATGGACATAATTTTCCGCTTGCTCTGGTAAGTCATAATTTACGACGTAGGTTACATTAGGTATATCAATTCCTCTAGCAGAAACATCAGTTGCTATTAATACTTTAACACCTCCTTTTTTAAACTCATTCATTACAGCAAATCGGTCCTTTTGTCCTTTGTCGCCATGTATGGTCAAAGCATTAATTTCAACCCTTGTCATCGCTTTTTTCACACGTTCAGCCCTTACTTTGGTTCTTACAAAAACCAAAATTTTAGCTTCAGCATTCTGATTGATTAAACGTTCAAGAAAGAAACGTTTATCATCCATATCTACATAAGTTACAAAATGGTCTACACGTTTGGAAACAGGGTCTCTAGGGGAAATTTGAATTCGAATGGCAGCTTTACTGACCAAAGAATAGGCAATTTTTTTAATTTTTTCATCAATAGTCGCTGAGAAAAATAAAGTCTGTCTTTTTTTTGGAAGAAATCTCATTACATCTCGAATATCTTTAATGAAACCTAAATCTAGCATATGGTCAGCCTCATCCAATATCAACATTTCTACTCGTTCTAAATTCAAATGTTTTTGACTAATTAAATCAAACATTCTTCCTGGGGTAGCAACCAAAATATCAATGCCTTTCTGTAATTTAGCTATTTGCGCATCCTGCTCCACCCCACCAAATATGGCAAAGGTATTCACCTTAGTGTGGCGTCCCAATTCTAAAAAAACTTCATTGATTTGAATCGCTAATTCTCTGGTAGGTACCATGACCAAACACTTAATCCCATCGGGTCTTCTACGACCCTGCTTTTGGTCATGCAGGATACTCAGGACAGGGATAGCAAAAGCAGCCGTTTTCCCAGTTCCAGTTTGGGCTATGGCTAATAAATCCTCTCCCTTAAGAATATTTGGTATAGCTTTATATTGAATATCAGTAGGTCTTTTAAAACCTAATTTAGCGATACTTTTTTTGATGTCTGGTGATATGCGGTAGTCCTCAAATTTCATATAGAGTCGAAAGTTTGGACAAAGGTAAGAAAGGTTATTGGTTATTTTTAATCAATCTTATGACTTAGTCATTAGTCACTAGTCATTAGTCATAAGTTTAAATGGCTAATGACTAGTAACAAATGACTTAATCTAAACCTTATAAACTATTGCATTTACATTCATCCCTGCACCAACAGAAGAAAAAACAAGATGATTACCATTATTTATTTCATGACCTTCTAACTGCCCTGTTTGAATCAAATCGTATAAAATAGGTACAGTAGCCACAGAATTATTACCCATTTTTTCAATACACATTGGCATCACATTAGCAGGAACTTCTCTAATACCATACAATCGGAAAAATGACCGAATGATACCTTCATCCAGTTTAGCATTCGCTTGATGAATAAGCACTTTATTAACATCAGAAACATCTAATCCCGCTTTTTCTAAACAACTTTTCACTAAAGGAGGAACATTTCTAACGGCATATTTATATAATTTTCTACCATGCATCTTAATGTATAATTGCTCCTGGCAAGCATCCTTTTTATTAGATTGGCCCATCCACAAATAATAAGCCTCATCCGTTGCATCAGTTCGAGTAGCATGGGCTAAAATGCCTCTCGCTTCAGTCTCCTCTTTGCCCTCAAGAATTGTAGCTCCTGCACCATCTGCATATATCATACTATCTCTGTCATGCGGGTCAATCACTCTGGATAATGTTTCTGCCCCAATGACCATAACTCTTTTAGCTTCGCCAGATTTAAGGTAATAATTTGCTTGAATCATTCCTTGCACCCAACCTGGACACCCAAAAGCTATATCGTAAGCCACACAATTGGGGTTTTTTATCCCTAATTTATGCTTAACTCTTGATGCTAAAGAAGGCATAATATCTACACGATTACTACCTTTTAATACATCTCCAAAATTATGAGCAACAATAATATAATCTAAAGATTCTTTATCAATGGAAGCGGATTGGACGGCTTTTTCAGCAGCAAAAAAAGCTAAATCAGATGCTGTATGATTATCTGCTGCGTATCTACGCTCTCTAATTTCGGTTATCTCGTTTAACTTTTCGACAACTTCCGCGTTAGGTTTGTTAACTTTCACCCCTTCTGCGTCAAAAAATTCATGATTTAAAAATGCTGCATTAGGAACTACTTGTTCTGGCAAATGGTGTCCAGAGCCAATAATTATTGAGTTTATCATAATAGTTTGCGTGAAATACTAATCTTATAATTCGTAGAAATATACGTACCACAAAGGTATAGCGAATTTTCGCTAAACGATTTGTAAACTAGGAAAAAAAATGGATTTTTTTAGCTTCAATAAAGACCAATCTACGACTTTCAAGCATCAAAAAAGCTATATTTCTAGCAAAATAAGGCAATTTTTAAGAGCCATAAATGACCGAATTCCAACACTTTTAAAACTCCCTAAGCACGTTTAGCCCTTTCCCATAAAACTGATTGATTGCCTTTTAAAAAACGGAAAAAGCCTCGATATACAGCATAGTGCATTACGCAGAAATAGTAGGGAACAAAAAGCGCCTTAATTCTAAGTTTTCTTTTCTCAAAAAGATACCCTATTAAAGCCAACACATAAAAAGCTATTTGTAACAACAGTACAATTTGGTAAAATTGATTTCCTTGCTGAGCTAAAATAATATTAGCAATTAGAATAATAGGTAAGGTTGCAGGAACAACAAACCATCTAAATACTCGACGAGATATAAACTGAAAGGAAAGTCTTCCGTATTTAAAAATATTGAACAATCGAGACAATCGGGTAACCGCTTGAAAACCACCAGCTGCTATTCTAATTTTTCTTTTCAATTCTTCTTTAACGGAAGCAGATTGACTTTCCATGGCATAAGCATCTGGTGCATAGGCAATTTTGTAGCCTTTTGTTGCGATGGTCATCGTTAAGAAAAAGTCTTCTATGATACTATCTCGTGGAATAGTAGGTGACAATTCAGTTCGAATAGCAAACAACTCACCTGCAGCTCCTATCACTGAATAAAATTGAGCATCCAAATTTTTCAAAAAAGACTCATATTTCCAATAAATTCCTTCTCCTGCTGCAGTAGCATCTCCAGTTTGTTCTTGGTAAATTCGTTTTTCACCAGAAACAACCCCCACTTTAGGGTTCGCAAACTTTTTGACAATATTTATTATCGCCTCTTCATTTACCATAGCGTTGGCATCGGTAAAAACAGCAATTGGTGTTTTTATCTCCGGCATAATCCGTTCAACAGCGGCGATTTTTCCATTCCGCTCCGGTTTATAGAAATGTCGAAAAGAAACACCTTCAGGGACGTTATAATTATCAATCAAGTCCATAGTCCCATCATTGGAACCATCTGTCACCAACAAAAAATGTAATTTTTCTTTAGGATATTTTAAAGCTAAGGAATTGGCTATTTTGTCTACAATCCAACGTTCCTCATTGTAGGCAGGAATGACAAATGTCACCTCAGGTTCGTAATTAGGAATGATACCAGTCTCCTTATTCAGTCCAAATAAATTTCTAATTTTTATAAATAAAAAAATAAAAATAGGATAACCTATAAAATTATAAAAAACTATAGCTATACCCACCCAAAAAACAGATTCCCACATTTTTAAAATATTTGTGTAATTTTCATGTAATAGTATTGTCAAGCAATTGAGGGGTGTATTAAATTGGAGTTTAAAAAATTTAAAGATAATGCAGCAATATAATTACAATTCACTTACTTTTTCAAGTTAATTTTTATAAGTTTGAGCTTTTGAAGCAAAAAAATGCCATTTTTCAATTTTGAGTTTATTTAGGCCGCTAAAAGACTTATTTCTACCCTTTTTAGGAAGAAATCAAAAATGAACCTTTTGTTATAAAGGTTATCTCCTATCGGTCAAATTAAATTTACATAAATAAAAACTAGGCTTGTTTTTTGTATATTAGTCAAAACTACACACAATTTAATAATCACTTTCAATTCGACTCATAGAATTGAGGGAAAAGATACTATGAGAAAAGCTTTTTTATTTTTGTTGATTGGATGGGGTATTTTATTTTGGTACCATTATGTTTTTAATATCAAACAATTAGGTACTTCGGCTGCTAAACCAGACGCAATAACTGTACCCGAATCTGAACCTACCATAATTTCTCCAAATACAAGTACTTTATTATTCAAACCAAAAACTCATGGACTTATCTTAGAAGGTAAGAACGATGACGTAATTAATAGTATCCTTGAAAAAGGTAATGCTAATCAGTTATTGCAAATCACAGGATTAAATAGTCTACAAGAACAAGAAGGTCTAGATTTCGATTTAGGGCTAGCAAGAGCAGTTGAATTAAAAAAATTATTAATTGATAGATTAAGTGAAGATAGAATTGAGGTTTTTTCAGATACTATTAGTAATTTTAAGCTAACGGCAGATAGTTTGTTTGCTGGCGTTACTTATGAATGGGTCGATAACTATATCCCTGAAGAACCAACTAATTATTTTTTGATAGACCATGAAACGAAGCGAGTGAAAACCGAAAATTTTCAAAATATCATTGAGGAGGTAGCTCAAAGACTAATAGATACTGGTGGAAAAGTAGTTATCAATGGTCACACAGATTCAAGTGGAGATAAAGAATTGAATTTTACGATAGCTTTAAGAAATGCTAAAGATATCAGAGATGAACTGAAAGCTAAAGGGGTAGATAAAAAACAAATAGAAACTACTTCCAGAGGGGAAGAATCTCCTATTGCAGATAATGAAACAGAACAAGGAAGAAAAGATAATCGAAGAATTGAAATCCAAATTGAAGAATAACAGGAGCTTTAGTATATAAGTCTATATCTCTTATTAAATACAAACAATGAATTTATTTTTATTAGATGGTTCTATTTTAGGTGCTACTATTGATGTAGGCTTTTTATTTTTTGGAGCAGTAGCAATTACTTCATTGCTTTGGTATTATGGATGGTACAAAAAGGACCAGAATACTATTGACACTTTAAAAAAATCATTGGATAAAGTTCAACCACAACATGATGTTTTACAAAATCAGCATGAACATTTAAAGTCGGAGCATGTCAAGGTAAAGCAAGGTTTATCTGATTTAATGGAAAACTATCAATTGCTCAATACAAAGCATGAAGAATTTATAGCCAATCAATCTTCTAAGAAAAATTTATACGAACAAGTAGATGAGGAACGGCAATCCCTATTGGATAGCTATGAATCCTTGGAAAATAATTTTAATGCATTAGATATTAAATATAATGATGCAGAAACTACCTTAGACCGATTAGAAGAAGAAATTGAAAATATCAAAGAAGAAAAGAATGAATTATTATTAGACAATAAGCATCTTAAAAAGCAGATAAATATCTTAAAGAAATCAAAAGGAGCAACAGCATCAGATGAATCAAATGACTTTAAAGCTGGTTCTACTGATGAAGATGATGAAATTGAAAAGCTTATTGGCGCCGCCAAAAGTCAACAATTCTATAGCACCAAAAATCTTATAGACTTTAGGGACGAAAAGACAGGAAGCAATTTGACGGATGCTACCTTACAAGCGGAATTGGAAAGTTTGAAAGCAGCTTATCATAAATTACAAGTTGAAAATCAATCCTTAAATAAACAATATGAGGATTTAAAAAATACACACGATACATTAATTGAATCAAATCAAACTTTAAAAGAACAAAAAAAGAAAGATAATTCTACTGAAATTTTAAGTCAGCTTCAAGATGAGCACAGTAGTTTACAAGATGACTACGTGACTTTGAAAATGGAATTAAATAATAAAGTATTGCCTCAACTTAGAGCGACACAATCTTTATTAAACAAAAAAGAAGAAAAGTATCGAGCATTGTTAGCAAAGATGGAGGAACAAACCGCCAAACATCAAAATTCTTCTCATCAACTTAAAAGCTTTGAAGGAGTTAAGGCGACGAGTCAGGCACTTTATACTAGTAATAAATCACTCACAGAAAAAAATACAGAATTAGAGCGGAAATATGAAAAATTAAGTGGAGAATATGCAGGTCTACACTCGCAATTTAGAATATTGAGAGACCAATTTGGTTTAGTAGAATCCAAATTAGAATCCTCTGAAAATAATGTCGAAAATTCGGAATTTGAACAACTCTCAAAAGAATATAGCAATTTAAAAATAGAATATCTTTCGGCAACCGACCAATTTAATAAACAGCAAGAACAAATTCAAAATTTAGAAAGATTACTGAGTTCCATTAATGAGAGTAGTAGTTATGGTATCATTTATTTACCATCTAATCTTCAAGTCATTGAAGGGATTGGGCCTAAAATTGAGCCTGTTCTCAATAAGGCAGGAATTCAAAACTGGTCAGATTTAGCAGTAACAGAATTATCAACACTTGAAGACATTATAAAGGGTGCAGGTAAACGATTTGAGCTTGCTGACCCAACTTCATGGACCAAACAAGCCCAATTATTAGCCAATGGTCAATGGAAAGCATTCCGAGATTTAGAAGCTTCCTTGATTGATGGTAGAAAAATCAAATCAAAAGAAAAAGAATTTGATGATCTAAAAGTAATTGAAGGTATTGGACCTAAAATAGAAGTATTATTAAATAATTCTAACATCTACACTTGGAAAAAATTAGCAAAGACAGGAATAGGTGAATTGAAAAGAATTTTAAAAGCGGCAGGTAGTAAATATCAAGTACACGACCCAAGTTCTTGGCCAGAACAAGCAGCTTTAGCCGCTTCTTGGAATTGGACGGAATTAGAAGCTTTACAGGAAGAATTAAAGGGGGGAAGGGTCCAAGCTTAAATTAGTGGTTAGTGTTTAGTGATGAGTCTTAAATCTGTCTCAAATCAATAGGAAATAACTTTGCTCTGTCGTTAAAAATCATACATCATAAATCTGTTATTTTTTTAAAAAATCCTTAAGCTGTTTTAAATAAACAGATCTATAATGTATGATTTTCATAAGCTTCTGGAAAATCCTACCCTACTAAACACTAAACAGGTCGTTTCCTCCCAGTTACCTTCTCATATACATACCAAACATCCATATTAGGATCAGGTGGAAGTCCTTTTCCCATTCTTACTAATTGGAATTGGTGCCATGGTGTCTGAAGCATACCAGTCATATCAATTTTATCAACACCAGTTATTAAATCAGGGACCGTACAATCAGTCATTGCTCCACTAATTAAATCTTTCGCTACATTTGGAAAAACACAAAATGGCCGTCCTAACCCCACAAAATCTAATTCTTTATTTTCGATTGCCTTTGCCATTGTTTCAGCAGTTCTAAAACCACCTGTCAACATCAACGGACTCTTAACTCTTGCTCTGACTTTTACTATAAAATCCATAAAATAAGCCTCTCTCTTTTTGGTACTTTCCTTATGTTGGGTTCCGACCATCGCCGCACGTTCATAGGTTCCACCAGACACTTCAATTAGGTCCATTCCCTCTGAATCCAACATTTGAATTACCTCCATCGATTCTTCTTCAGTAAAAGCACCTCTCTGGAAATCAGCAGAATTAATTTTTATACCCAATGGAAAATCGGGCCCTACCTTCTTCCGCATATTGCGGTAAATCTCTAAAACAAACCTAGCTCTATTCTCTAGAGAACCGCCCCATTTATCTTTACGAAGATTGGTTAATGGAGATAAAAACTGACTGACCAAATAGCCATGTGCTCCATGAATTTGAGCACCTTTCATCCCTGATTTTTTAGCAATCAAAGCAGCCGTTCCATATCTTTCTATCAAATCATAAATTTCATCTTCTATCAGTGGACGTGGTTGAATATATAAACTACTTGGCATCCCGACGTTAGAGGCACTTACTGGAGCTTGGTCTAAATATTTTGGAGATTGACGACCAGGATGATTGATTTGCATCCACAAATGACTACCACTTGCTTGTGCCTTCTCAGTCATAGTCGTATAATCCGCTAAAAATGTTTCATCTTCGGCAATCATCACATTGGCATTCACTAAGTGTGCTTTGTCTACCATCACATTCCCAGTAAAAAGGATACCAGCACCACCTTGTCCCCACTGGTCGTACAAATTAAAAAGCGCTTCGGAAGGCCGACCATTTGGTTCTGCGATACCTTCACTTAATGCAGATTTTGCAATTCTATTTTTGACTTCCACGCCTGAAGGCAAGGTGAAAGATTGATTTAAAGCATTATTACTCATGTAATTCTTATTTTTTCTAGATTAAAATTTCTATTTACTTCCGGTAGAGGTACAATCAATTACATTCATAAAAACTAATCCCCTCAATGTAACTTCAATTTTATTTCCATTTAAGGAACCAGAATATTCCAAATCAACATTTGTATCTCTTTGGGTTCCTGAAAAATTGCATCCGTCAATATCCACCGTAAATAAAGCCCCATCTAAATCAATAGATAATTGAGAATCGGTAGGTCCTGCGGAAACAATTACCGTACCATTGGCTGCACCTCCATTTGCGCAAACGGTTGAACCTGTATAGGTTCCTAAAAAGTCTGATGGTACACAAACTCTATTGTCATCTTTTTTACACGCACCAAATAATAAACCAAAGGACATAATTACAAAAAAGATAATTTTTCTCATTTCATTTAAGTTGTTGAATAAATTTAATTAATCACAATATTAATCTTTTTGAATATCTTTTGTAGGATTTAACTAATTTTATGATTTTTTGATATTTGACTATACTAAATGATAAAGATAGAGCAAGTAGTTGGAAAAACAATGAATGTCTTAGGATATGTAGCTCCTAACCTTGTAGGAAGAATGACGCTGGATTTATTCTGTAGGCCAAATAAAGGAAAGAAATTTACGGTCAAAGAAAAAGCTTTTTTAGCAAAAGCTAAGTGGGAAATTGTACCTTTAGATGGTAAAAAAATACAATGCTATATTTGGGGAAATGGAGCAAGAAAAATCTTATTAGCACATGGTTTTAATTCCAATGCAGCCCGTTGGAGAATTCTTTGTAATCTATTACTAGCAAAAGGATATCAGGTCATTGCACTAGATGTTCCAGCGCATGGCAACTCTGATTGGACTCGTGTAAATGGTTTACTTTACGCAAGAGTAATTGAGCAAGTAATGAATCGTTTTAAACCTCATCAAGTAGTAGGACATTCATTTGCGGGAATAGCCTTTTCCTATTATTTTTCTAAACTAAATCCACTGCCAGTAGAGAAAATGGTATTAATGGGTGTGCCCAATGATTTGTCAGATGTTACTCAGGTATTTTTTGACACGTTAAAGTTAAATCAAAAAGTTCGCGCTGCTTATCTGAAAGCCTTTCTTGAAAAATTTAATTATCCGACTAGTTATTTCAAGCTGGACAAACTGCTAGAGGAGATAAATATACCCAATTTGATTATTCATGATGAAGACGATGATGTAGCTTCTTTCGAGGGGGCCAAAACACTTCATCAATCACTGGCAAACTCTACCTTTTTTCCAACAAAAAATCTTGGACATAGCCTTCAAGGTAGGTCCGTTTTTAAGGCAATTTTAGAATTTGTCAATTAAAAAATTATTATGTCTTTTTACGAAAGAAAAATATTACCCAAACTCATCAATTTTGCCTGTGGTTTAGGTCCGATGATGAAACAACGGGCCAAAATAGTACCTTTGGCAGAAGGAAACGTTCTAGAAATAGGCATTGGGTCTGGTTTAAATTTATCCTTCTACGAAAAAGAGAAAGTAAACAGCTTAATCGGTATCGACCCAAGCCTTGAAACTTGGGCATTGAATCAAAATTTAACCGAAAGCTTAGGTTTTAAATTTACTTATTTCCAAACAGGTGCTGAAAAATTACCGATTGACAATCAAAGCATTGATACCATTGTCATAACCTATACCCTTTGTACTATCCCCAATGCGAATCTAGCCTTTGAAGAAATTCGAAGAGTCCTGAAACCCAAGGGTAAAATCCTATTTGTAGAACATGGCAAAGCACCTGACGAGCAAGTTTTAAAATGGCAGAATAGGATTAACCCCTATTGGAAAAAAATCGGTGGTGGCTGCAATTTAAATAGAGATATTCCTAAATTATTTCAAGAAAATGGCTTCAAAATTCCCGATTTAAAAACCATGTATTTGCCCGGATGGAAACCAGCCAGCTTTAATTTTTGGGGCATTGCTGAAAAATAATCCGTACTAATTAAAGTGAATACTTTTACCTCAATTTATCATTTCTACCTGTCGGTAGACAGGCATCGTTCATCGTTCATCGTTCATCATTAAAACAATGGAGCCAATACAAATTGAATTGCCAACTATTTTCGAAAGCATGACTGTGAATACATGGTTGATTAAAGGCCCAGAACCTACGCTTATCGACTGTGGAGAGAATACGGATAAATTATGGAATGCCTTAATAAATGGCTTAAAAGTCAATGGATTGGGCATAACAGATATCAAAAAAGTTATCATCACCCACGGTCATTTAGACCATATTGGGATGGCCAAAAGAATAACCGAACATTGTGACGCAACTATTTGGGTGAGTGAATATGTTTACGATTGGGCAATTCATTTAAAGATGATGTTAGACCGAAGGTCAGGGGTTATAATGGAGGTAATGGAAAAGAATTTACCTTCCAAAGAAAGGGAACAATATTTTAAATTTGGTTATAAAGAACTTGCGCCATATTGGGATGAAATCCCCAAAGACCGTATTCAAGTTTTTCCAATGGAAGGCACTTTAAATATTGGTGAAGAAGAATGGGAAATCATTTATACCCCCGGACATTGCATCAATCAAACTTGTTTTTATAATCCAAAGAGTGGGTATCTACTTTCTGCGGATATGCTACTGCCAATTATCGCAATTCCAATCATAGATGCAGGTATAAAACCACCCTATAATCGGGTTAAAAGTTTGGCCATGCAGTTGGAATCATACAAGAAATTGAAAAAATTACACATAACAAAAACATTCCCAGGCCATTTTTCTGCTTTTGAAAATACTTTAGCCTTAATTGAAAAACAAGAGCGTAAAATCCAATCTAGAAAAGAAAAATGCTTTGCGTTAATTGAAAACGGAATAAGCCAAGTGATTGAAATAGTCCATCAAGTTTACCCTAAAAGAGTTAATGATGCCACTATTTTTATGGTTGTTGGTCTATTAGATATTTTAATGGATGAAGGCAGGATTGAGTACGAAGAAATTGATGGATTATATCATTATAGCTCCATAACAAAAAAGGTAGTTTTTAGCTAAAAATCCCTATTTAATGAGTAAGAATAAGTTATTAATAGCCAATCGAGGTGAAATTGCCATTCGCATTATAAACGCTGCAGCAGAATTGGATATGGAGACCATAACCATATATTCCGAAGATGATGAATTAAGTTTACATACTAAAAAATCTACTGCTACTTACCCATTAAAAGGGAAGGGTGCACTACCCTATTTGGACATTCCTCAAATTTTAAAAATAGCTAAGCAAACAGGTTGTAATTATGTTCATCCTGGTTATGGGTTTTTAAGTGAAAATCACGCTTTTGCAAAAGCCTGTTCCGAGGCAGGAATTATTTTTGTTGGACCATCGATAAAAACCTTAAAATTATTTGGAAATAAAATCAAAGCAAGAGCGCTAGCTCATAAATTGGCCATTCCTACCCTTCCTGGTACTTTAGAAAACACCACTTTAGCAGAAGCTCAAAGCTTTTTCCAAAAGCTTCCCAAAGGTGCTAAAATGATGATAAAATCTTTGTCTGGAGGAGGTGGCAGAGGCATGCGAGTGGTTGAACACTTAAAAGACATAAAATCAGCATTTAAATTATGTCAATCAGAAGCCCAAAAAGCATTCGGCAATGATAAAATTTATGTAGAACAATATCTACCGAAATCGAGGCATATTGAAGTGCAAATAATAGGTGATGGAAAAGGAGTTAGCCATCTTTGGGAAAGAGAATGTTCCCTCCAAAGAAGGCATCAAAAGATAATTGAAATAGCACCGTGTCCTAATTTATCCATTACCCTCAGAAATAGCCTCATTGATGCAGCGCTTAAGTTAGCGAATGAAGTAAAATATGAAGGAGCCGGAACGGTTGAATTTTTGGTAGAAGGTAGGGACCTAAAAAAGGATGCATCATTCTATTTTCTAGAGGTGAATCCAAGAATTCAAGTTGAACATACGGTCACGGAAGCAGTAACAGGAATAGATATTGTTCAATTTCAATTAAATCAGGCAATGGGTTATTCCTTGGCTGAATTATCTTTAAATCAAGAGAAAATAACTTCCCCTAAAGGTATCGCCATCCAAGCGAGAGTCAATATGGAAAATATTGATAATCAAGGAAATACACTATCAAAAACGGGTCAATTGACAGCTTTCGACCTCCCGTTTGGCAAAAATGTAAGAGTCGAAACAAGTGGTTATTTAGGTTATGCCAATAGTCCAAACTTTGACACCTTATTAGCTAAAATTATAACTCACTCAACTACAAAAGATTTTAGCAAGGCAGTTCAGAAATTGTATAGAACCCTTTGTGAATGTAGAATTGAAGGAATAGGAACCAACCTTAGTTTCCTTCAAAATATATTACAAAATGAAACGGTTTTAAAAAATCGCTTTTACACCCAATTCATTTCAGATGAAATAGCAAAATTAGTACCATCAGAAGCTCCTAAACATCAACAATATCATTTTGTAACAGACAAGTCCAATCAACCCTCCGAGTTGTTAGAAAACAAGGTTCCTGAAGGGCTTATTGCTATCAAAACGCCCATGCCAGGAAGCGTAGTTAGCATAGCCGTAAAAGAAGGAGATACTATCAAAGTTGGGCAGCAATTATTAGTGCTGGAAGCCATGAAAATGGAGTCTGTTGTTACTGCCGAAATAAGTGGTCGAGTCAAAAAGATTAAGGTAAAAAAAGGAACGGTTTTATATGAAAATCAGTCGCTATTTTTCATAGAAGCAAACAATTCTGAAAACGATAATGCTATTGAAGCATCCGCTATCGACTTAAAGAAAATTAGACCTGAATTAAAAGAATTAAAAGAAAGAAAAGCTTCTCAATTAGACGAAAATAGGCCAATAGCAGTCAGTAAACGAAAGAAAAAAGGCAAGCAAACAGCCAGAGAAAACATAGCTCAACTTTGCAAGGAATCTACCTTCCTTGAGTATGGTTCGCTCATCATTGCCGCCCAAAGAAGTCGCAGAACTTTAGACGATTTAATACAAAACACCCCTGCTGATGGAATTATTACAGGCATCGGTGAAGTCAATGGCGAACTATTTGATACCGAAACAGCTAAATGCATGATTATGTGCTACGACTATACCGTACTTGCAGGAACTCAAGGGGCGTTTGGGCATTACAAAACGGATAGGGTTTTAGAAGTTGCCCATCGGTCTAAATTACCCGTTATATTGTTTGCAGAAGGTGGAGGTGGAAGACCCGGAGATACCGATATTCAAGGCATCGGAGGGCTACATGTAAAGACTTTTGCCATGTTTGCTAAAATGAATGGTGTAGCACCTAGAGTTGCCATTGTTTCAGGCTATTGTTTTGCAGGAAATGCAGCTTTGGCAGGTTGCGCAGATGTTATTATTGCTACCGAAGATACCTCAATTGGAATGGGTGGTCCTGCCATGATAGAAGGTGGAGGATTAGGGAAATATCATCCAAAAGAGGTAGGCCCCATAAGTGTACAATCACCAAATGGGGTTTTAGATTTAGTGGTAAAAGATGAAAAAGAAGCCATTATTATGGCAAAAAAATACCTTTCTTATTTTCAAGGACCTATCGAAAAATGGACTTGTTCGGACCAACGAACGCTTAGGCATTTAATCCCTGAAAATCGGCGGAGAGTCTACGATATTCGCAAAGTTATCCATGAATTAGCAGATGAAGATTCTGTACTAGAATTAAGAAAGGAATTTGCTATTGGTCTGATTACCGCGTTCATTCGGATAGAAGGAAAACCAATGGGCTTAATAGCTAATAATCCTAAACATTTAGGGGGCGCATTGGATGCAGAAGGTTCTGGAAAAGCTGCTCGGTTTATGCAATTATGTGATGTTTATCGAATCCCAATGGTTTCCCTTTGTGATACCCCAGGGTTTATGGTAGGTCCTGAGGCTGAAAAAACTGGCTTGGTCCGACATACTTCTAGATTATTTACAGTTGGGGCAAAAATCACCATCCCATTATTCACCGTCGTACTTCGAAAAGCTTATGGTTTAGGTTCTATGGGAATGGCCGCAGGTGGCTTTCACGAGCCGTTTTTTACCATCTCTTGGCCAACTGGTGAATTTGGAGGTATGGGACTCGAAGGTGCTGTTAGATTGGGGTATAGAAAAGAATTAGAAGCAGTGAAAGATTTAGAAGAGCGGGAAGCACTTTTTCAAAAAATGGTCGCTAAGTCCTATAAACATGGAAAAGCCATCAATACCGCTTCCTACTTAGAAATTGATGAGGTTATTGACCCAAAGGATACGCGCAAATGGATAGTTAACGGACTGTTGGCTAACAAAATTGATGATAAGAAAAGTGGGCGTGGTTTTGTGGATACTTGGTAAAAAGCGTTTTATGAAGAAGCTTTTTATCATAATATAGGGAAACCATTTAAGTAGGGGTGATTGGTTCTGGAAATCATTCTGATTTATGATTTAGAGACAAAGCCAAAATCTT
Organism: uncultured Saprospiraceae bacterium; assembly: GCA_938010785.1. Lineage (GTDB taxonomy): Bacteria > Bacteroidota > Bacteroidia > Chitinophagales > Saprospiraceae > JAFMDF01. The sequence goes on along the minus strand of CALLVC010000609.1, from coordinate 1,250 downwards.
AGGGTAAAACCAATAAGTAATTAGAACCAATCACCCCTGCCTTTTAAGGCGGAAGGGCCGAGAGGCTTTCGTCAAATAGGAAAAATTTAAAAATTAATTAGAATATATATCAACTTCAAAAGAAGATTTTATGAATTTATACACAAAAGAACAAACTGCATCTATCAAAGACCACACCTTTGCCTATTTGATTGTCGAAGAAGCGGATAATGTGCTGACTTTGACTTTGAATCGAGCGCAAAAAAAGAATGCATTGCATCCACAATTAGCCAATGAAATTGCCTATGCATTGCATTATGCACACTTCGAAAAAAGCATTTGGATGGTCGTCATTCAAGCTAAAGGTAATGTATTTTGTGCAGGTGCTGATTTAAAGGCAATGGCTGGTTTTATAGAAGAAAATAATTCAACTATCCCTAAACCCAATGGGGAACTATTAATTGGTGAATTATTTAATAAAGTCTACAAACCTACTATTGCAAAAGTGACGGGAGATGTATATGCGGGTGGATTTTTCTTTTTGGCAGGTTGTAATATTGTCGTCGCACAAGATGATATAAAATTTGGATTGCCCGAAGTAAAAAGAGGTATTTATCCATTCCAAGTCATGGCAGCTTTACTAAAAGTGATGCCTGCTAGAAAGGTGGTTGATTGGTGTATTAGGGGCTATAATTTACCAGTAGCAGAAGCGGAAAGATATGGTTTAGTCTCTGAGGTAACTACTGCGGAAAATATTGATTCGGCAGTTGCAAAAATCATCGCAGAATTAAAAGAAAATAGTCCTTCTGCTATTCGTTATGGTTTGGAAGCTTATGACAACATTCAACCTAGTGCTGCGGAGCATAAGTATTTATTTGACATCCTAAATAAAACTATTGCCACCAAAGATGGACAAGAAGGCTTAAAAGCTTTTAGAGAGAAGCGGAAACCAAATTGGTCGGGGGAATAAAAACGGTAGACGGTCTACGGTAGGCGGTCGGATAAAATAAAAGATACATTGAATAAATTTGGATTAGTAGACTATGAAAAATAATAAAAGTACTGTAATTCGGGCTAATTGCTAATTTTCACATGTATAAAATTGTCACTCACTATCATTTTAAGCATCCTAGATAGTCAGATAAAAAATTGATATTACAAAAAATATTATTGTAATTTAATATCAACTAATATCTGTGTTCCTTCACTAATCCGTGGTAGTAATCAATACCACGGATTAGTGAAGGAACACGGATATTTATTACTTTTTT
>CALLVC010000608.1 GCA_938010785.1 uncultured Saprospiraceae bacterium | reverse complement strand
ATGTCTTCAGCAGATTCTTCTATTTTATCTGCGTCTTCTATGGCAACTTGGAATGTTTATCGCCCATTAATTAGTCCAAATGTCTCGACGGAAAATTTGGCCAAAGTTCTAAAAGCATGTATTTGGATTATCGGTGTCACCGCAACTATCCTAGCTTTGAATATCAATAGTATTTATGACTTATGGTTTTTATGTAGCGACTTTGTTTATTGCTTATTATTCCCTCCTTTAGTTTGTGCGCTATTCGATAAAAAGGCTAATACCTACGGGGCGATAGCTGGTTTTGTAGTGGCTTTTATTCTACGTTTTGGAGGAGGAGATACAACCTTAGGGATGCCTATTAGAATAGATTATCCAATGATTGAAGATGGAGTAGTGTTGTTTCCTTTTAGAACTTTGGCAATGGTTTCGGGGCTACTTTCTATCATTATTGTTTCGCGCTTGACGCAAAAATGGGATGTTGCAAAAACTTTAATTTTGCCTGCACGGTAACTTTTTTTAAAATATCACCAAAATGATGCATGGGATGATGTGCAGACGAATACCTAAGAATAGGAGCTTACAGACTATTTTTTACTGGAAAGTATTTCTAATTCCCTTTGTAAATTTTCTCTAGCTGTAGATTCAAAATTTTCTACGTAATAATTGGTCTGGTATAATTGAGGTCGCTCTAATAACTGTCGAAGCACTTTTTTACGTCCTCTGTTGTATAAAAAGGTAGGGAAAATAGAATATTCTTTGCGGACCTTATCACAATACTTTTCATAGGTTGCCCAATCTCTTCCTAAAATTGATAAATCAAAATCTAATAAAAGTGCGGTATCTAAGTCCTTGCTATTTTTATCCAATTCATGCTTTTTTGTCGCATTTATTTGGTCGTAGCAACAAACTAATTTTTGTCTTGGATAGTTGATAGCTTCCAATCTATATTTGGCAAATAGCGCACTCTTTTCCTCATTATCTTTGCGAAGACATTGATAAATGATATCATGGTACCAAATGGACAATTCTAAAGTATCAAAATCGTCGATTTGAGTACGAAATTGGTCCGCTTGGGTAAATAAATCTAGTAGATGTTGGAGGGTGTGATAATGCCGATTTGGATTGGTGTAGGCAGAAAGAATTTCTCGCCAGAGTGGGACTATGTACTGAGCTGGTGCCTTTTGGCGACGCATTAATTGATGCCATCTATATTCCAAATGCTCCAATTTCATTCAGTTAACCTCTTTTAGTTTTAATTAGGATTAAAAAATTTACAAATATAAGGTATTGGAAGGAGGCTTGACAGGAAGATGTTCAGAATTTTGGCTAAAAATCCTTTGATTTTGTTTTTTATGACTATGGAGGATAGTAGCTTTCTTTAAGTTCAAGCTCAAGTATCAAGTCCAAATTCAAGCGGTACAACGGTTACCTTTTTGAACTTGAGCTTGACGCTTGAACTTGAATTTAAAAACTACTTATTGCTTAACAATTCTGCGCGTAATCTGCTCTTTCCCATCTAAATCCATCGTGAATAAATAAACTCCTTTGGGGATATTTTGCACGTCTATAGTCGCACTTAATGCTTGTTGGTTAATCGAGAAATTTTGTTGTTTGACTATTTGACCATGAATGTTACTTAAGCTTAACCCTACTTCTTTGACTGGTTGCTTAAAGCGAGCGGCTATATTTAAAAATCCTTCACCAATTGGATTGGGATATACCGCAAAATCTTGTTCGGCTATAAATTCTTCTATGGAAACTTGTGTATCTTGGATTCTTAAGTTGTCAATTGCCCATCCCCAACCGACAGCAAACGGGTCAGAAAATAAACGAAAACGAATCAAAACGGTGTCCCCTTCCACGAAGTCACCACTAGCTTGCATGTCAATTGTTCGCTCTTTAAACAATCTATCTGTTCCCACCGCTTGTGAATTTTGACCAACTATATTACCATTATAGGCATTTAACCACGCAGCGTTGTCTCTAGAATCGTAACCATCTAAAAATGGTACCCAAGCTGAACTATTTGAGCGACGTCCTTCTACAATTACATAATCCCAAAATTCTGTCTCTGTAAATTCAGTGCCCGGTTCACCCGGTTCTACTAATACAATTTCATCGAATTCAATCAATGCTTCTGTTTTTCGAACAACAATTGGTAACCTTAGATTATAAATGAAATTTCTAGTATTGTTTTCTCCAGCGTTGGTATAAGGATGTATAGAATGAATAGCTGCATCTGGAAAACCTGCTGGTGTGGTAATAGAAAATCCATTTCCATTAAAATCATTTTCATCTACTTCAAAATCATTAACGTATAAATCTATCGCAGTTAAGATTTTTGATACCTCAATCGCATTAAATCCTCCTGTGTCAGGCGTATTGATAGTATTACGAGCAGGACTTCTATCATTGGCAATAATTCGGTATTCCAAAATATCTCCTTCATTTAGCCCGCCTGCTGGTAATTCAATATTTCCAACATATAAATCAGGTCTAAATCCATCTGTGAAATCCCGTTCCATTAAAACTTCAGGTTGAGCTACGCCATTTATTTTATAATCAATTTTTACTTCATTTACCCCAGTAAAAAAATCTGTGACACTTGCTTCCAAGGTTAATAGCGTTGTCTGGTCATCTAAGGTGGTAACTGGTTCGTGTACGATTTCAGGTAAAGTCTCATCAATCGCATAGAAAAATTCAAAGAATAATGGGTTGGGTGCTTCTGTGGGGGCAACAAATTGAACCTCTCGATTATCCGCTAATGAAATATAATATTGATAACTAGTTATTTCATTTGGGGCAGGAATGGTAGCCGTAAATTCGTCTGCTGTTCCTGTTCCTGTCATTGGCAATACTACTTCTGTTTTGAAAGTGTCTTGAGAGTAATGTAGCATAACAGAACTAGCATCATATCCATCATCTGAATTGACGGAAGCGACTACTTCAAAAGATTGGCTCACATCTTCCGTCCCTGTTCCTTCTTCATGGGTTATTTGGGTGAAGGACCAACCCAAATCATATAATATATCTAAGGCTATCGTTCCTGGATTGTGAATCACTGCAGCTTGATTAATACTAGGAGTCATTAAACTATGAGGTGTACCTACATAGGTATTTCTATCAAGGTGACTTAGACTAGAACCTTGGGAAAAAATGGACGGGGCAAAGATTTTCGCTCTGGTGTTATTGGCAATAAAGGAAGGTGGTTTCGTATATAAATTATTGCTACGTAGTTGCGTACCCAATTGGATAGAATTATCTTCATAGGTCTCAATTAAGTTTTGACCCGCCGCATTTTCTATATATTTATTATAAGCAGTTGGTAATGGATTTTGGGGAGATAAGAATAAAGTTCCAGTATTCGCAGTTACATTTCCCCCTGCTGTGAAACCTAGACCATGCAAAATTTCATGTAGCATTACCGTCACAAAATCAAATTGAGAGGCGGTCAATCCATTAGAAGTATAATTCCAGTTTGCATTTGTATTATACGATATGGTAATGTCATATGGAGTTTGAGTACTTGTATAATCTTGTCCTGCAATTTTTTCCGCCAAAGGCATTGGAAACCAAGCATCTCTTAGCGGTGCATTTGGAAAATTTCTAAAATAAGCACCTGGTGAAGCTCCAGCTAAAGTTCCTCCACTCAAGTCTGGGTCTCCATCTATAAATATTTTGATTGGAATAGTTGAAGAAAAAAAGCTACTCAATATATCCGTAGCTCGCACAAATGCTTGTTGGGCAATTGGTGGTACGTTATCTCCATAAGTCACCTCAAAAATTAACGGATTTTTTCTTGGATTTCGACTTTTTGCTGGTGCAGGTATCACAAAGCCAGGCATCGGTTCCCCAATTTCACAAACGGTGCCATGATGGCTGTGTCCTATAGAAGGTGTTTGTACGCTTTGCGTTTTTTGAGCATAGGAAAAGAAAGTAAGGAAACTAAAAAGTAGTGTAAGAACATTTTTCATCTGAACAACTGAAAATTATATCCTTGATTTTAGAATACCTTATTGATATTGAAGTAACAAATAATTTGAACTCGACTCAATAATTTTTACCCTAAAAACAACGATAGATGATGGAAATTTGACTATTTGATGGGTTATAGTTAGGGAGAAGGACATTTTACCTCAACCCTTTTGAATGCAATAATAACGCCTTAATGCCTAAATTGATTAAAAAATAGAAAAATTGTATTGGTAGTTTTACGACAAAGTTACAGTATTCAGCAGGCAGTTTGCAGTGGGCAGTTCGCAAGACCATTGTAAAATAACTGCTAATTGATTATCCCATTAACTCTGCTATTACTCCCTCTTTTAAGGCAAAGTTTGAAACAATTATTTCTTTAACCTGAGTTTTCTTCAAAATGAATTCGATTAAAATAAATGCCACTACAATCATGTCGGCTCTAGTGTCTGGTATATCTTTCATCTTGTATCGTTCCTCTATGGTTGATTTTATAAGCCGATTATAAAGTGGTTCAAAATCCTTGACTTCAATGTATGCATGATGCTTGAGACCTTGATTTTTCGCTAGAATGGATTCCAATACATCAAAAGTGCCAGCCGCCCCAACCAAAGTGGTTACCGGAAATTGAATTAAGGCTTCGTAAAGCGGAGAGAGGAAGCTATTAATGTAAGCATAAATTGTCTCGATTGCCTGTTGGTTAATAGGGTCTTGCTGATGGATTTTTTTAAACAAAACGGCTAATCCAATCGGAAAACTTTGCGCCCAATGAACTTTTTGGTTGTTGGCAATAATAAATTCAACACTTCCTCCACCGATGTCCATCAGCAGATAATTAGCTGCTTTGAAAGGAACGGCTAATTCCACGCCTTTGTATATCAATTCCGCCTCTCTATTGCCATCAATTAATTCTACTTGTATATCAAACTCTTTTTTTACTTTTTGAATAAAAGTTGTCCCGTTGGTAGCGGTCCGCAAGGCTGCGGTTCCTAAAGCTTTTACTTTTTTAACGCCCAATTTATCTAGTATTGCTCTAAATGTTTTTAAGGCATGTAAGCCTCTTTGAATAGGTGCAGCTCCAATTGTTGCTATCCCTTCTTCTGCTAATCTGACATAAAAACGTTGGCGATGTATTTCTGAAAAAACTTTATTTTCTGATTTTTCTGCGACTAATAAATGAAAAGTATTGGTCCCTAGGTCAATAACGGCATATCTATTACTCATGGATTGCGTGTTTTGAATCTTTAACTTGTCGATATTTTCTGCTGCTAATTCGATTACTTTTTTAGCCATTTGTTTTTCAGTTGGCTTGTCTGCGATAGCTATTTTCTGTATGCCTAGTTTTACTAATGCTTTGGCAGTAGTGTTTCCAATGGCTATTACCTTTTGACTTTGATTTATGGCATATTTTTGATAATAAGCTTCCGCATTTAAAGGACTTGTAAAAACTAAATATTCACAAAACGGAATATGAAAATCTGCCTTAATTTCATTATTATAAACGACTAAATCACAAACAGTTAATGCTCCTTGAAGTAATTGCTGAACCGATTTTTTGGAAGTTTTAGCTTGGATAAATAATACTTTTTGTGCTGCTGCTAATGGACCAAATTGTAAAGCGGTGGTACTTGGATGACCACTGCCAATAAAATTTGGCTGATACCCATACTTTATTAATTGATTTGCAGTGCCTTTTCCCATTACTGCCCAATTTACTGCCCTAATTTGCTCTAGAAATTGTGGGGAATCTTGAACCTGCTCTATGAAAAATTTAACCCCATTTTTACTATAAAAAAAGACCCAATCAGCTTTAGGCACATCTGTGAATGGAGTAGAAGAGAAGTGGATTAGAGATTGCCCTATAATTTCCATACCACTAGCATTAATCGTTTTGCTAAACGAACTATTCTTTTTTAATGGTCTGGAAATGAATACTTTAGGCAATTTTAAAAGTGTTTTGTTTTGAGAAAGTTTGAATTTAGGTGTCAGATGTCAGTTTATAAAGTACTACCAATCAATTATTTTAAAATGGTCTTTTGATTCTGATAAACTCCCTTCATATTTTTATAATCCCATAAACCTCACAACTCATCTTTCATAACTCAAAAAACTACCGTATGCACACAAAAGGGGAACAGCCAGAAAAAGATGCCGTAGGTATCAAATATGGGTAAAGGTAAAACTAAAGAAAATTCCATCCTTCTAACCGTGCCGTAGGTACGGAACGAGGGTTTGAACGCTATGTCTTGTACCTACGGCACAAATGCCAATCGTTGATACCCATTGACTACCCATTTTCAGTACCTAAAAGCACTTTTTTTAGTAATTCGAAAAGTGGGTGCATACGGTATTTTACACCCCCTCTATCTCCCCCAAATCCAACATTTCAAAAAAGCAATCCGCACAAGCCTGTGTATCTGCTCTGGCATTATGTTGGTCTGAAAAATCTTTACCAAATACCGTTAGGTGCAATTCTGAAAGGGTAGGCCATTTATAACCATATCGTCCAGGGATTTTACAAAAATCTGTTCCAAGCTGCATCGTGCAAAATTGCTCTGAATGAAATAATTGATGAGCTATTTGTTTGCGATGAAATTCTGCGCCAACTATTTTTTCATCAAAAGAAATATTATGAGCAATTACATAGTCTGCTTTATCAATTAATTTTTTGAAAGATTCCAAAGTTTTGGTCAAATCTACTCCTTTGGTCTTAGCTATTTCCGTGCTAATTCCATGAATCTTTGTGACTCCTTGTGGTATGGTATAGCCTTCTGGTTTAATGATATGGTCTTGAGCGTCTACTAATTGACGCTGCTCATCGTACAATAGCCAGGCAATTTGGACCATTCTAGGCCAATTGTTGGTATCTGTCACTGGTGCTTTCCAATTTCTTGGCTTTCCAGTGGTTTCCGTATCAAAGAATAAATACATAATGAAGGGTTTTCTTATAAAAATGCTTAACTAGACGTTCCTAATCCCGATTTTCATCGGGACCGTATCGAACGGCAAAATTTGTAAAAATCATTTTTAGCTCCCCCTTTAATCCCCTTTTTTGATTTATTGGGACTCTGCCTGTCCCGAATTTATTTCGGGAATGTCCCAGTAAATCAACATTTGCTCAGATGTACCATTTTTATAAGAAAACCCTTATACATAAAGTAAGTGTTTCGTTTTTTCTAAAAAAGTAGGTCTAAATTTAAAAGACAAAGGTAGGGATTTATTTTCCTTTTAAGGAGTAATCTTTCCATGAAAAGCCACTTCAAACTCCGCTATTAAGGTTGCTATCTCCTCCGTAGCATATCGTCTAGAAAAATGAACGGGTATGGCGTTTTCAACCTTACATTTTCGCATGATAGTCCCAGATGCGGTGCTAAAGCTGTGGTGATTTTTATGGGCCAATTCCAAGTCCTCTTGTAAATGAAAACTTTCGATAAAAACTTGGTGGGTGCCGCTAACTACTTACCAATTCCAAATCTTTTTCCCAATCCCTCCTGACTTTTTAGAGAATTCAGAATACCGTTCCCCCATTTTTACTTGCCCTAAAACGTGTTTAACCGTCATAGAAGTTTTTACAGGTAGTTTATGAATGGAACACCAAGTAACGCCTCGAAACTTATCTGTTTCTTTGGCATGGAGTGTTCCTTTGTAATTTTGGGTCGCAAAATAGATAGTTATCCTATTATCCTTGCCTTTCTTTTTATGTAAAACATGAATTAAATCAAGGTCATTTGCACTTAATTTTATACCAATTTCTTCTTCACATTCTCTAATTAAAGTTTCCTTAGCAAACTCTGTTCCTTCAACTGTTCCTCCTGGTAAGGTGAATTTTCCCCCATTTTCACTCGTCTGTGCGAGTAAAAGGACTTTTCCGTCTTGTTCTAGAATAAGTCTTGCCTTGATAATGAAATTACTCATAAAAAATAAGTAGTTATTTTGGAACACCTAAGGCAAAGTAAAATAATTAATTAGCCATTTAAGAGTTCCTCTTTTTTACTAGCATCCCGTCCGCTATGCGGTTCACAAACAGTGTTTGTTTATGTTGAAAATGCCTGCCTCTGCCGGCAGGCAGGCTCGCCATAGCGGTGCTATGTCTGTAAGCCTCCCATCCGCTTTGCGGTTCACCCGTACGGGTTCATGCCTTGTCTAGAAAAAAATATTTCCTCAAAATGACCACTTTATTAATTTATTTTGCCTAAGTGTTTACTAGTGTACAATCTAAATGTACTCTTCCCTACTAAAAATCGTAATTACCGCCCTTCGCAGCTCGGGCGAAGGAAAATTAATTTTAGTAGTTTAGCGTAGCTAAATGTTAAGACTTGCGAATTTTTCTATTATTCAAGTTACTTTAATTCAAGTCTTAGGAACGCGATTAAAATAAATTTAGATTTTCGTCAAATAAATTTATGTTCTAGCACTTACTTATGTACATAGCACATTTGCTAGGATTAAAAATGTAGGTTTTGTGTGTAGTTGTGTTGTATGGTAGTAAATTAAAATGTAAATTATAAAACACAGGAACTATAATTAGTCAAATTTAAAAAAGTTTAAAAAAGAAGAGCAAAAATCGAATCTTTTGTCTTTTTTACAACATTATTTTGAAACCATACATATTTTGTAAACGCCGCCTTTGGTGGCTAAAAACTGGGGTTTGGGGTGAAAGAATTAGCTCTAAAGTGTCAAAGTAGAACTAAACAATCAAAATTAATAAAAACACTATTTTTGCAATCTTTTATAGTTTTTAAATAAATACCCCTTATTGCATGGCAAAACTTAGTAAGCAAGCCCACCGAATTAAATCTGTTAAACCAAATACTCGATTAACGGATTATGCTGCGAAAATCTTCCCTATTTTGGGTAGTCGAACGGCTGCAAAAAAAGCGATTACCGCCGAACAATTACTGGTGAATGATTATCCTGCAAGCGAAGGCGATTTTGTCAAAAAAGGAGATGTGCTGATTTTAAAAATAAGAACCGCTAAAAAGCCAAAGCTAAAATTTGATATTGATTTACCTATCGTTTTTGAAGATGAATACCTTATCGTCGTCAATAAACCTGCGGGCATTGCCGTAAATGGAAATCGGAATAAGACCGTAGAAAATGCAGTGATTCCTATTTTCAAACAAAGCCATGAACCAGATGCTTTGCCGAGTCCTAGAGCAGTTCATCGAATTGATGTGCCGACTAAAGGGTTGGTCTTGTTGGCGAAAACCAAATCTGCCCTCATTAAATTAAGTAAGGCTTTTCAAAATAACGAAGTCAAAAAAACCTACTTAGCAATTGCCCACGGAAAAACAGAACCCGAAGGACAAATTGATGAACCCATCCAAGGCAAAAATGCCATTACTAATTATAAAACACTAAAGGTTGTTACCTCTAAAATATTCCAATTTTTATCCTTGATAGAATTGCAGCCTGTAACGGGTAGAACCCATCAGTTACGGATTCATCTCAATAATTTAGGCCATCTGATTATGGGAGATAAAGAATATGCTAGGCATAAGCGAACGATTTTAGGTAAAGGTCTATTTCTATGCGCTTGTCAATTGGAATTTACGCATCCAATTACCCAAGAGTCCCTGCATATAACGATAGACCCACCCAAACGATTTTTGAAAACTTTAGACCGAGAAAGTGGTCATGCTAGTCGGCGAAGAAATAAACATAAGGCGAAGAAAAAGACAAGGAAATAGGATGTCTGGAGGGAATTATCTTAATGATTTATTTTTATTAAATTTCACTAATGGTAGTAGCTTAAAATTAGAAGCGCTTATCAGTAGTGGCATCGCCTTTTCTTCTTTTGAAAATATCCATATTCGAAATGCAAAAAAAGGAATTCATATCGCAGTAGATACTGATGGATCTTTTATTAATTTGGTTACCTTTCGGTCTATTAATATTAGTGGAACTGGTTTTGAACACGGTATTTTAATGGAAGGCGGGTTAACGACAACCGATTAGATGCGAATGTTTTTCAAATAAGTGGCACGAATAGAAATCATTCTCAAATCCCTGTCCAGCGCCTAAAATCTGTAGTACAAAAAATACGTTGAAAGTAAAAAATGCAAATGAAAATACGACTACCCGATGTCCTTTTTTAAAGGCATAAAATACCCCTCCGACTATTAGCAACGAAATAATAGTGCCTACATAAAATGGAGTACCAATATTAGCAGGATATGGATAAAGCGGTGACATTTCATAGGGGAAAATAAATTTCACTAAATAAATCAGATAGGAATACCCACCTATAATTAGCCGGTCTATGAAAGAAAAAGTCGCCTCATCTTCTAAGGAACCTTCCTGTTTTAATAGTAGCACTCCAATAATACCTATGAGTAGAGATAAGGCAAAATAAGGGATTTTCTCTGTTACCAAACTCCACTTAAGTGGTCTTTTAAACCAATAGTCTATCGCTAAAAAAGATAGTGGTAAAGAGACTGCCTGTATCTTGGAGAGTAAGGATAAAATGAATAGGACAATAATAGACCAAAATATTTTGGGCTGTTTTTGTTTAGCTGTGCTATATCGGATATATTGAAAAATAGCGCCTAAATAAAAAGCCCCAAATAAAACATCTTTCCGTTCCGTAATCCAAGTAACCGACTCCACACGCATGGGATGTATTGCAAATAGCAAAGCAACCAAAATAGCTGCTGCTGTCGTTAACTTTAAACTTAAAGCAATTCGATAAACTAAAAAGATACAAACTAAATGCAGCAATAGATTATTCAAATGAAAGACCGTAGGGTTTAAACCCAAAATTGCCTTTTCTACAGCAAAACTAAAAATGGTCAATGGATTGTAATTTCCTATCACCGTACTCGAAAAAATGCCTTTTATACTTGCCCAATCAAACGTCTGTAGATTTGGGTTTTCTAGAATATTTACTGGATCATCCCAATTAACAAAATCATGACTTAAAGTAGGACTAAATAAACCAAAGGTGCCTATTAAAATTCCTA
>CALLVC010000607.1 GCA_938010785.1 uncultured Saprospiraceae bacterium | reverse complement strand
AGAAGTTTACACTTCTTCATGTTATACTGCGTTATTTATTTGTTGAATCCCGATAACTATCGGGACGGCTATTAAAAAAAGCCAACCCGTCCGTAAACGGTTCACCCGTACGGGCTCATCTTGCCTAACAAAAAAATACACTCGATTAACTTGTCAATTACTTATAAATGATAGCACTAGGCGATTAAAATCTATAGCATCAACTTTTATCCTAAAATAGGCTTAACTACGAAGGTAGGGGTTTAGTTCCATAAATTATTTATAACTATCATTTTGGACAATTCAAGATTTAGCTTTTTTGGCAAAAACTTATTCTTTAGACAATGGTAAATCGACCGTCTTGAATGGTAGGATTTCCCCTTCTAGTTGTATTTGCTAAAGGCTTTTCTATAGTAGAGCCTCCTAAAATCTCCTGTTGAACTACCCTTTTTTGTAAAGACCAATTTTCTGGCACAGTCAGCAAGGGTAGCCCAAAAGAAAGTAACAAACAAGTAATCAAAATCCAGCGATTCAACTGGAAATAAGTTTCTTTTTCCCACAAAAGTCGATACAACAAATAGCAAAGTGCTAAAAGCAAAGAGACATGAAAAATATAAGGTATCATATGAGTTGGGTTGATAAGGTTAGGCGACGAGGTTTATAGGGTTTATGAGGTTTATAGGGCCGGGTCCTTATCAACCTTATTAGCCTCATTAACCTTATCAACCTTATTAACCTTATTAGCCTTATTAGCCTCATTAGCCTTATTAACCTTATCAACCTTCCCCCCTTTCTTCTTTATCATCTTCATAATTTCTTCCAATTCCTCCTCAGAGATTTTATCTTCTTTGGCAAAATGCAAAATCATTTTAGAGGGAGAATCTTCGAAATAAGTTTTCAAGACATTTTTGACCTCTGTTTTTTGGTACTCCTCTTTTTTCTCAATAACTGGAAAATATTGATGGGTTGTCCCAAAAGAGAGATGGTCAACGTATCCTTTCTTTTCTAATAATCGGATAATCGTTGAAACGGTATTGTAATGCGGTTTAGGCTCGGGAAATTCAGCAATAATGTCTTTGACAAATGCCTTTTCCAACTCCCATAAAATACGCATAATCTGGTCTTCTCTTTTCGTTAACTTTTCCATCCTATAATTTTTATAATTTAGTGTTGACAAAAAAGAAATTATTACATTTATTCTTTGTCATTTTAAAGTGCTTGGATATAAATAAGTTAGGCTTTTGACCGAGGCTATTTTTTTGTTCAACTAGGCATGAAAAGCGTAAGCTTTGAACCCGAAGGGAGGGGAGGCTTACAGACACCCGTCTGGGTGGCGAGTATTTTCAACGACGTGGAACAGAAAAAGAGACCGTCATAATGAATTAAGTTATTTGTGTCCAAGCACTTACCCACGGTTAAAATAAATCAATGCTGACGAACACACTGCAAAGTTAAACTAAAAAATTAGTTGAATGCAACTATTTTTTTAGTTGAGCGAAAAATAAATAAACCTAAAACTTCATTATCTATTGATAATCAATACTTTACAAAACATATATTTATTTAAAAATGTAACTATTTTTTTAGTTCAACGTATTGTAATCCCAAAAAAATATAAATTATGAAGATAGAGCATCTAGCAATTTGGGTAAAAGATTTGGAAGGCATGAAGCATTTTTATGAGACTTATTTTCATGGAAAAGCCAATGCTAAATATCGCAATGACAAAAAGCAATTTGAATCCTACTTTTTATCTTTCGCAGAAGGTCCACGATTAGAATTAATGAATCGACCTGATATTCCTGCTAATATAAATGACCTTGTAAAAGAGTATATCGGCATCATTCATTTTGCTGTATCTGTCGGCAGCAAAGAAACCGTAGACAGCTTGACAGAAACCTTAAGAAAAGATGGCTATTCTGTAGTAGGCGAGCCACGTTGGACGGGAGATGGGTATTACGAAAGTGTGATTTTAGACCCAGAAGGCAATCGGGTAGAAGTAACGATATAGAGCAGTTGGCAGTCAGCAGTGCCACCGACTGCAAACTGCCTGCTGCCCACTGCAAACTGCTACTTCTCTTCCTCAAAATGACTTATCACCATTTCAAGCAAAACGACAAACTCATCATCCGTGCCATCAATAGAGCGCCGTAGCCAAAAAGACGGGGCAGTAAAAGCTTCGTAAATATCTGATTTAGCAGCACTTTTTTCCATTTCCTCCGCATAGTCTCTAAAACTTTCTTGTAGAGAACCATCCATTGTTCCTGCTGGCTTTGCCATCATTAATAAATAATCTTGCGTAAGGGTATTCTTCAATTCTTGATGCGCTTTCAGATATTTATAGGCATCCATATAAGTATGCGCCATGCTTTTCAAATGTTGCTCATAAACCTGCTTTCCTACTTTACTAAAAATTGGATTAGCAATAGCAGTCTCCACTGCTTTATGGACACTCAATACAAAATCTGGATTATAGTATCCAAAAGAAGTAGTAGAACTAAAATTCAAATCTCCATCATGAGGGCCTCTTAAAAAAATGGGTTGTCCAAAGGTCGCTTCGATTACATCTAAAGAGGCATAATTTCTAGCCATCGCATATTTAGAACGCAAGCCAACATCTAACCAAGTAGCGTCTCGTTCTTTAATAGGTTCATAATTAGCTTTCAACAAATCCCATAGGTTCGTCACCTCCATTATTTTAAAAACGGCAGGGTCAATAGGTTGAAAGTCATGTGTGTTTGTAGAATTGGTAGTCGTAAAGGCGGTAGTAAAAAATAGACATAATGTAGTAGCTGCAAGCAAAAAAATGCTTCTCATAGTTAATAATTTTATGGGGTTAAAAAAAATATTTTCTATATGCTAATCCCTGTAGAAAATTAAAGATAATCAGGATTTCTCAAAACTCCATCAAAAAGCAGAAGAACTCAATCAATCTGACATTCTATTAACCAATATGCATCAAAAATATCAAAAGTTGGGCTTGCATCGCTATCGAAGCATTCTAAAATTTAGATGTAAAAAGACCAAGAAAATTGTTTCTTGCGCTATCATCAATAAAGCCCCTTTGGGTATCAATTTTAG
>CALLVC010000606.1 GCA_938010785.1 uncultured Saprospiraceae bacterium | reverse complement strand
CTAGTATCCAGCATCTAGTATCCAGCATCTAGTATCCAGCATCTAGTATCCAGCATCTAGTATCCAGCATCTAGTATCCAGCATCTAGTATCCAGCATCTAGTATCCAGCATTTATTTAAGAATTCGTCGATTTCTACTAAAATTGGTTTGCAAAGCATCTTCTTCCGACGGCACTTCTTCGTCAATAGCATCTTTTAGGTTTTGATGAAGTTGGTGAGCAGTATGAATATAGACAAAATGATTTTCCTTCCCCATTTCTTCCATCAACCCAGATTTGAAGAGTAAGTCTCTTACAGGGCCAGTCGCTCCACAAATACACAATTGAATATCTCGTTTTTTTAAATAATAATAGACTTCTTTAAGTGCATGTAGGCCACTACTATCCAAGTCGTGAATATTGGTGGCATCCAAATAAAAGTATTGGATTTTTCGACGAGCCTCTTTTAATAAACGCCTGACCGTATCTTTAAAAAAACTTGCATTGGCAAAATATAGTTGGTCATCAAAACGCATGATAAGCTTACCTTCGTGCGATTGTGCGTTAGGAAAGCGTTCAATATTTCTATAATGGGTGGTGTTAGGAATGTTGCCTAAAATAGCGATATGAGGTTTTGAACTACGGTACAAAGAAGCCCCTGCAGAGAGCAAAACACCCGTCAAAATACCGACAGGAATACTAACGGCTAAGGTGACCAAGAAGGTCAAAAGCATCATAGTGAAATCAGGTCGATGGGTGTGCCAAAGGTGAATAGCTTCGTCAATATCCAATAAACTTTTAACAGCTAAGAGAATAATAGCTGCTAAGACCGCCATGGGCAAATAGTAAAAAAGAGGCGTTAGAAAAATAAGCGTTAGGCCGACTAAGCAGGCAGTGACGATAGAAGCAATCGTAGTTTTTGCACCAGCGTCATGATTAATAGCTGACCTAGTAAAACTGCCTGAAGTTGGCATTGCTTGGGTAAAAGCCCCACCGATTTTGGCGACCCCAAGTGCCAATAATTCTTGGTTAGGTAAAATCGTATAATTTTGATGTTTGGCCCCAATGACTTTAGCGATACTTAGACTTTCTACGACCCCAATAATCGTAACGGTCAAAACAGTAGGGATTAATTTTTGAATAGTATCCAAATCAAATTGAGGGACCTGAAGCGAAGGCAAGCCCCCAGGAACCGCCCCGACAATACTCAAACCTTTTGTTTCCAAGTTAAAATACCAACTAATTAAGATGCCTAAAACAACGACAATTAATCCACCAGGAAGACTTCGATTGAGGTATCGCAGCGTATAAATGAATATAATTGTTCCTATACAAAGCACAAAACTTATCCAATTAAATTGATTTAGATGTTGGAAGGCATAGGTTAATTTTTCAAGAGAATTTGGAAAGTTAGGAATGTCAAAACCTAATAAATATTTGAGTTGGCTAATCCCAATAATAATCGCCGCCGCAGAGGTGAATCCTGCAATAACGGGATGAGATAAAAAATTGACTAAGAAACCAAGTTTGAATACACTCAACGCAATTTCCATTAAACCAATGAGTAATCCAGCCAGAATAACTAAATTGATATATTCTGGGGAAAGCGGAGTAGCTAATTGACTAATGCCACCTGCTACCAAAATAGAGGAAACCGCTACGGGACCAATAGCTAAATGGCGAGAACTACCTAAAAGTGCGTAAAGTACAAGAGGAATTAAACCTGCATAAAGTCCATAAATTGGAGGCATTCCAGCTAACAACGCATAAGCCATTCCTTGAGGAACGAGCATAATTCCTACCGTGATTCCAGCAATTAGGTCATTGCGAAAAATAGCTTTAGAATAATGCTTTAAGCTTTTCTTGATGGGGAATATATTGATGGTTTTCTGCAAGGTCTATTTTCAGAAATAATAAAAAATGAATTTGTTCTTTTAATCTTCGCTGCAAACATACGAGTCTGCTGAATATTTAAAAACTCATTTCTAGAACTTTAGTTTCCAATTATCGAATCATCTTCAAAAGTAGGCATAAATAAAAAAAAGCGGTAACCACAAGATTACCGCTTTTGTATCATAATTCTAATCGCAATTATTTTTTTAAGGTAGTAATTTTTTCTTCGAACACGACTTTTTCTGCTAAAACAATATCATTCATGCTCAAATAAAAACTATCTAAATAGTAAATTATTTCCTCTCTTTTAGTCCTATCAAGCGCAGAAAAATTTTCGACTGTTTTTAGTAAATCCAATCGTTTTGTTTTGAAAAAGGCAAGCGTACTTCTAAGATTTTCGGCATCCTCTTTAAATCCAAGAAAAACTCGGTCTTTAACGGAAGTTATTCCAAAATTTGGATTGGGGATGGCATAAGAGGCATCCACCAAGCCAGAAAAATCGAAGTCATAAGGAACAGGAATCACTTTGTCATTTTTGATAAAGTATTTCATGTTTCTGCCTAAATTCAGGTCGTAATCAGCATTGCCAATCATATATTGAAAAATCGAAGCAATTTTCACTAAACCATCATGGAAGGTATCTCTAGGCAGATTTAAATGATTGTCAACTTTAGCTATGGCACCAATTCGGTCTTTTACCTCCGCGGTATCTTCAATTAAAAATGCCCAGTGCTTTGTTTTTTTACCCGTTTTACTATCAACATAATTGATTTTTAGCAGCTGCACTCTAAAGCTATAATCAGTTACTTGATTATATAATTTATAGGCTAAATATTCTTTTTGCAATAAAGCTTTAGCTTCTGATTTACTGCTAACACAATGGGTAACCAATTTCATGTCATCGTATTTAGCTAATCCAGCTGCTTTTAAATCTTTCTTCTTAAAGTTTATTTTTAAAGGAGCCATTTCGCATTTTATCCGACGGAAATTCCCTCTAGTTTGTAGTTTAACATTCCAATTTTGTTCAATACCTTGTTCATCTTGGAAAGTCAAAACAGCCTTGTGCTTATCATTATCTCTTCTAGAGGAATCAACTGCCGCAAAATCAGCTTCCAGCGTTACAGAAAGTACTTCTTTGTGATTCATCACCTCAAAGATACTTTTCTGAGCAAATGCAGTTTGTCCAAATAACGTAATTGCAAAAAGAGCAATTAATAAAATCGGTTGAGTATTTTTTAAATTTTTGAATTTCATTTTTAACATAACGTGGTGATTTACTTTGAAAAATATTTTAACAGTCTGTACCAAGTCTAAATTCGTTTGTTAATAAACTTTTTTGCTTTTTAACAGTCGTTTTTTTTACAAAACAAATATTCATTAAAATAACGCACAAAAGCTATACTTATTGTAAATTTAACACTAAGTTTATTTTAGTATAAAATTTTGTAAAGACTGTTTATTTTTGATAAATAAGATTTTTGAATTGAAAAATGATAGTAAAACTAAATAAAATTTTGTGAAGCTTTTAGGTGGTATTATTTAATATCAAAATGGAAAATGGTATAAAAATGCGCAGAAAAATAAAAAATTATTAAAAAATTAACATGATTGAAAGAATGTCGTCAAAACAGCATAGAATTGGGATAAAAGACTTACAATTCCGTCAAATCATATTCCGCTAATAATAAACGCCAATCCATACTTTCAGTATATTCTAAAATCTTCTGCGAGACTGCTTTGTTTAAATCTTCATGCTGGTCAGCAAAAGCGAAAGCAAAAGCATAAAACTGCAAGTCAAATCTAATAGGTAAGACCTCCAAAGACTGATACGCTTCTTCGTTGGCTAAACGATATTTTAAAATAGGTTCATCATATAAAAGGCTTCCATTTCATTGTTTTTTAAAGCATCTAAGCCTTCCGTTAAACCATTGAAAGGCGCAATGTCTTTAAAGAAATGGCGGCGTAAATAATAAGCAACTATGGAAAGCTAAAATAGAATTGTTGATTAAATTTGACTACACATTTATTCGAAAAGTTTTCTTAAGTCCGACCGTGAACCGTACACCGTTGACCGTGAACCGAATAAAGGCTGCTGAATTTACAAAAAAGTCGTAATTTTTTTAACTTAGCGGCAAATTCTAATAAAAATCATCATAAATGAATAGAGAATATATCAACCTAAAAAAGAAAGTTACCAATTACCAAGAAGTTTTGGCGAATACTCGTGCTTATAGGACTGTATGGAATGAGGAGTTAAGAGATAAAATTGTCAATCAATTAACAACCATCAGTAAAGAGGTCGAATTGGATGCTAAGGTTGAGGTGAAAACAGAACTAGAGAATCTACAAGCCATTGTTTTTTCCTTAGGGACGGTGAAAAGTGGGATGTATCAGGAGGTGAATGATTCTATCAAGCGGCACATGATAAAGCAGAACGGTTCGTTGATTTATCAGCAACTGTTTAATGGAAAAGTAATCGTGATTATCAATTATCCTTTTATTGAAGGCTATGGTCAACCACAACCACCGAAGACGGTTGCGATTTATCGTCCAGAAGAATTAAAAGAACCCTTTTTTGTTCGCCATTTGGAAGAGTTTATTACCGAAGTGTATAACTGGGAAGATTATGATGATGATGAAAAGCCAGGTGCGGATAGAGACCAGAAGATTGGGTTTAAGTTGAATTTTGAGCAGGATAAGGAGTAATTTACAGTAGGCAGTATGCAAGTAGCAAGCCTACTGCCTACTGCCTTATATTACTTTTAAGGGTTTTATTATAAAAACGGAACATCCGAGAAAATCCATTTTTAGCTCACCCTTTAAAACCCTTTTTACAAATTTTGCCGTTCGATACGGTCCCGATGAAAATCGGGATTAGGAACGTCTAGTTAAGCATTTTTATAAGAAAACCCTTTATTACTTTTAGTGCAAGACTTTATTTTGTACAACACTTACTATAAGTGAAGGCAATGAAATGGTTGTTAAAATTAGCGTATAAATAAAAAGAGCATGCACTGAAATCAGTACATGCCCTAAGTGGGTTTATTTAGTTAGGTGATGACCTAACTAGTATATAATTGGTTAGATTATACTTTCTCCTGCAAAAACACCTCCGCCATCATACACCTAGCACTCCCACCACCATAAGTCTCAATCACTTTCAAATCACTATGCAGAATCTGTGTATGTTTTTCGATTAATTCAATTTGCGTTTTGGTTAATACTTTATAGGCACGAGTAGACATGATTAAAAATTGTGCTCCCTCGGTATTTTTGACTTGCAGCATATTGCCAGCAAAATTGCCCATTTGGTCGAGCGAAATATCAATGATTTCCTTACCTGTTGCTTCAAAGGAATTAACAACGGCTTGTCGCTGAGTTTTATCTTTTATTGAATCTAAGCAAATCACTACAAAAGTAGTCCCGACAGCCATCATCACATTGGTATGATAAATTGGAACACCATCACTATCAACCGCATCAAAAAGCACTTTGTCATAGACCATAAAATAGCAGAATTGGTCCAGTAATTCCTCGTTGGTTCGAACAGAGCGACAAGCATAAACAATTTTATGATGCCTATCTAAAATCATACTGCCAGTACCTTCTAGAAACTGTTCGTTTTTTTCCCATTTTTCCAGTTTAATATGCGTCTTAATGCGGTATTGGTTATTGAGTTCATCAATAATCGAAGACTGTCTTTCACTTCTTCGAATAGTTGAAAACATAGGATAAGTAACCAATAAACCTTCCGCATGGCAGCTAAACCAATTATTCGGAAAAACAGAATCCGTACTAATGGCATCTTTGTGTTCTTGATGCACATGTACTTGAATACCAGCCGCTTGTATTTTTTTGACAAAACGGTCAAATTCTTTGATAGCTGCCGCTTTGACTTTAGATTTAGTTAGACTTTTATCATTGGTTTGAAAGGTGTTATTATCAGCAGTATCGGTATTGAATCCAAAATTAGCAGGCCGTACCATCAAAAGGGTATCGGTCAATTGAGTATCCGTAATTGGATTGGGTAAGTAAGTGCTTTTGACCGTTTCGGTAATCGCATCCAAGACTTCAAAAGCCGTTTCTGCCATTTTATTACCCTTGAAATCGAGTAGGGGATTGACCTCTACAAATTCAATACAAGCTACTTTTTTAGATTGAATAAATTGGTCGATGATGCGAATAACCTCATATTGGTCAAAACCCTTTGGAACAGGTGTCCCCGTACCGTAGGAAATCATATCACAGTCCAAACTATCGACATCAAAAGAGATATAAATATGGTCGCAGTCTTTGAGTTTGTCCAAGGCTTCGGCTACACAAGTTTCCAATCCTCGATGCCGAACTTCTGCCACCATATAATTTTTGATACCGTATTTTGCTATCTGATTATCTTCGGGTGTTTCCGTGTCTCTGACTCCAAAAAAGATAATATCTTCGGGCAAAATCTTCGGCCCATTGATACCTGTATTTTTAATTTCTTCCCAAAAGTATTTAGTCTCTTTACTAACCTCATTGATTTGGTCGGATAAATTATCGTCGCCAATAGCGGCAGCTAAAGGCATCCCATGAATATTACCAGAAGGAGACGTATAAGGAGAGTGTAAATCAGCGTGTGCATCAATCCAAATGACCCCCAATCGAAGGTCAGGACGCGCATCTTTAATTCCACTAATCGTACCCAAAGCAGAAGAATGGTCGCCCGATAAAACAATAGGAAAATTGCGGCTTTTGATATTTTTTTCGACGACATGACAAACCCGCAAGCATTGTTCCATCACATGTTCAATTCTTTTACCAAAAGAATTTTTAACCATGTTGTAAATACTTTCATTATGGGTTTCTACGTCCTCATATTCGTAAGTATTAAAGTAATTATTACCTTGATTGATGGCGGCAATTTCTATCGCATCAATGCCCATATCAGCACCACGCGTGCCAGCACCAATATCCGAGCGATTTTTGATAATTTTAATCGATTTTTTCATAGGAAGAGGGAGAGGTGGAGAGGCTGAAAGGCGGAAGGGCGGAAGGGCGGAGCGATGTCATCCCTCCTGCCTTTCCGCCCCTGAGCCCTTCCGCCTCTCCGCCTACAATTATGCTATTCTAAATGCTTCTAGAGAGCGGTCAATAATATCTACACATTCGTCAATTTGTTCTGGTGTGATGACGAGTGGAGGAGCAAAACGGATTTTATTTCCATGCGTGGGTTTAGCCAATAAACCATTGTCTCTAAACTTCATACAAATATCCCAAGCTAAGCCAGAATCCTCAGGCGTATCAATCACAATGGCATTCAATAAACCTTTTCCTCTGACTAATTTGATTAAGGAATTCTTTTGAGCGATTTTGTTTAAACCATCTCGAAGGCGCTGACCTAAGACTTCTGATTTAGCAGCTAAATCTTCGTCAATCACGACCTGTAAGGCTTCCATAGCTACCGCACATGCCAAAGGATTTCCACCAAAAGTAGACCCATGCTCGCCCGGTTTAATCGTCAACATAATTTCATCGTTCGCTAAAACCGCAGAAACAGGAAATACGCCACCAGACAATGCTTTACCTAAAATCAAGATATCGGGTTTAGCTTCATAATTCGCTTCACATTTATTGCCACAGCCACAGTTTCCACAAACGGCTAACATACGTCCTGTTCGAGCGATACCCGTTTGGATTTCGTCGGCTACAAAAAGGACATTGTATTTTTTACAAAGTGCTTTTACTCCAGTTAAGTAGTTCGCATCAGGAACAACGACCCCTGCTTCACCTTGAATTGGTTCAACGATAAAAGCAGCCACATTTTTATTGCGCTTCAAGACATCTTCCAAGGCATCCAAATCATTGTATAATACCGACTGAATCCCTTCCATATAAGGGCCAAAATCTTTTCTTGCATCAGGGTCATTCGACGCAGAAACAACGGATAAAGTTCGACCGTGAAAATTATTCGTGGCAAACACAATTGTTGCTTGATTTTGCGGCACCCCTTTTACTTTGTAAGCCCACTTTCTACATAACTTCATTGCCGTTTCGACTGCTTCCACACCAGAATTTATTGGCAACACTTTGTCATACCCAAATAATTTAGTGATGTACTCTTCATATTCTCCTAAAAGGTTATTGTGAAAAGCCCTAGAGGTCAAAGTCAATTTAGCCGCTTGCTTATTCAATGCCCCAATAATTCTTGGGTGGCAATGACCTTGGTTCACCGCAGAGTAGGCAGATAAAAAGTCATAATAATGCTTACCATTCACATCCCAAATAGAAGCGCCTTTGGCAGTTTCTAAAACTACAGGAAGTGGATGATAATTATGTGCACCATATTTATCTTCTCTATCTATATATGCTTGCGTCAAGTCTTTTTTTACAGCTGATTTTATCATGATTAATAGTATTAGGAATTAAAATAATTGATTGGTTTCAAAAATAGTCAATTTGATGTTTTTAAGAATTAAAAAAGTCAAATTAATTGAAAAATAGAAATTAATAAGTCAAATTTAATTACACATAAATGATTTACTAAAAAAAGCGAGATGCTGCGCATGCAGGCATGAAAAAAGGCTTGATAATTATGGGCCATGCTCGCAGTGAAGAGCCTGGGATGCGTTGGTTAGTAGATTGGTTGAAGCCGATGGTGGAAGGGGTGAAGGTGACGCATATTGGGGCGGGGGATCCATTGGTGCCGGTGTAGATTAATTCAAATTTTAGATAGGAACATTCGCTAAATTTAACTCGGGACTGCAATATTTGCTACTCAAGATATAGAAAATGTTTTAATATCTATGTCTAAAGGAAAGATATTTTTTGATTTTTGGTAATAAACGACTAAAATTATTGCTTAAACCGACCAAAAACGGCCATTAAATTCAAAATTAACCCAAAAACATTTATCCCCGGACCAATAATCATGGCCGCCGTGCAGCAGTATAATTCAGGGGTATTCATGATTTTTCCAATATGCTGCACGACCCCTCCATAGCCCATCAAGACCACAGCCATTCCCATCAACACTCGATAGAAGGTAATTTTTTTCATAAATCCAGGGACTAAGAAAAGTGCATAAAGCGTCATAAACATAGCAGCAGGCACAGGTGCGTTGGGGGTCCATTGTTGTTCTCCGATGGAGAGGCTGTACATACTACCAAAATTAAAGAGCATGCCTAAGGCGTAGTAGGTTAATTGGAGTTGGAGTAAGTTCTTTAAAGTCATTTTTGTTTTGTTTATCTGTAGCGCCAAGGACTGCTTGGTGTTATTAATTCGTAGAAAAGCCTAAGCTGAGTTTGGTGCTATAGTAGTTTGGTGTAAGATAAAATTTAATTTTCAATTTTCAATTTATAATTTTCAATTTTCAACCACCTTCAGTGGGCGTTGCAGTTGAGGTAGCAGCAATGGTTGAGGTTAAAAATTATTGTCAATTTATTGGTTTCAAAAGGCTAGTAAGACCCTAAAACTTGAACTCAACGACGAAATCCCTCAACTCAACGATTAAAATTGGGTAGATGCTTCAATTGATAGATATTTGAAACATCAATTAATTTACTAATAAAACACCCAAGTCATGAAAAAGACCACTTTGTTTTTTACCGTTTTTGCTTTCTTTTTAGTAACTAGCTGTATTCCTTCTTTGCATTCGATAGTCAGTGAGGAGAACCGAGTAACAGATGATAGATTGGTTGGAGATTGGAAAATGGAGGAAGATGTCTATGTTAGTAATTTTGAATTTAGCGTTGAATCAGATGACGAAGAAGATAGACAAGAAGGTATTAAAATGATGAAAGAATTAGGAGGAGAGATGAAAGGTTTATTTGGCAATAAAAAGAACTATTCTCTTTGGAGATTTGAACGTGCAGCGATAATAACAGCTGTCGATAAAGAAAAATTAGCAAGTCCTAAAGGACATGGAACGGAAGTGATTTTTAGAGGTTGGGCAACTTCTTTGGTACCTAAAGAATGGACTATTATAGAACGAAAAGAATTGCCTTATTACATCTTAACCTATAAAAAGCCAAAAGGCAAAAAGGAATTGATGAAAGTAGAGTTAACCAAAATAAGTGGAGCTATTTATATGGACATACACCCTATGGGGAACCCAAACGAAAGTAGATTTGGGATAAATCAAATCAACGCACATACTTTTGCAAAAGTAGAAATGAAGGATGGCAAATTATTGATTCATTCTTTTAATAATCTGCAAATTGAAGATTTATTAAAAACAAAAAAAATTCGCCTTAAGCATGAAATCATACCTTCGGTTAAATATAATAATGGAAATGTAGATACGGAAGACAATTTAGTGTTAACTGCTTCAACTGAAGAATTAAGAGCCTTCATTACTAAATACAGCGACAACGAAAACCTATTTGATGAAGCAGAAGAACTAACGCGTTATAATGAAAAAACTCCTTAATCATACCTTATTCCAACAACTCCTATTTTGGAGTCTATCATTTTTTCTCCTTCATCGACTTTTTACCAGAGAGGGCGATAATGGTTTGACGGATATTTATTTTACCATTCTTTTCCACCTACCCTTACTATTAACGGTCTATGGAAATTATTACTTGGTGAAGCAATTTTTTATAAAGAATAGAAAGCTTAGTTTTTATTTACTTGGAATAGCCTGCTTAATTGTATTTTCGGTTGGTTTTCATTATTTAACTTTTGATGTTTTAGCCGATTGGATATTTCCGGGGTATTATTTTGTTTCTTTTTATGAAATCCGAGCGATAGTAGAGTTTGTTGTGAGCTATGCCATTATTTCGACTTTACTTTTTTTGTCTAAAAATTGGTTTCGTTTAAAAGAACAACAATTAGCATTGGAAAAAGAAAATCATCGAGTCAAGTTGGCATCTTTAAAAGCACAGATTAATCCCCATTTTTTATTCAACAGTTTAAATAATATTTATGGAATTACGACTGCTGAAAATAAACTTGGACGGGATTATTTACTAAAATTATCAGATGCTTTGCGGTATATGATTTATGATACGACGGAGTCATTTGTGCCTTTAGAAAAAGAAATTGATTATCTGAAAAATTACGTTGCTTTAGAAAAATTGAGGCTAGAAGCAGGAACGAAGATTGGCTTCCAAACGGAAGGAACATTTTCAGGATATTTGATTGCGCCACTTATTTTATTACCGATAGTAGAAAACTGTTTTAAATATTTTAATACAGAACATCCTTTTGTAAATATTTCTTTAAATATGAAGAACGAGTTATTTACCATTGAGGCGATTAATAGCAAGCGAGCAGAAATAGGTAGGCAATCGGGAGGTTTGGGGTTGACAAATTTGAAGAATAGATTACAATTAATTTATCCAGACAAACACCAATTAACCATCACTGATAAACCAAATAGCTACACAATTAGCTTAGCAATAAATCTAGAAAATGACTTATAAATGCCTTATTGTAGACGATGAACCGATTGCTAGAAAAATACTGGCAGAGTATCTATCAGAGTTAGCAGATTTAGCAATAGTAGGCGAATTCAAAAATGCCATTGAAGTAGCTGATTATTTAGCCAATAATGTGATTGATATTTTATTTTTGGATATCAATATGCCAAGATTGTCAGGCGTACAATTGTTAAAAGGGCTAAAGAATCCACCTTTGGTTATTTTTACGACGGCTTATTCCGAATTTGCGGTAGCAGCTTTTGAACTTGAAGCTTTTGATTATTTGGTCAAACCGATTTCATTTGACCGTTTTTTGAAATCCGTGAATAATGCGAAGAAGCGGCTACAAGAAGGGGAGAACAAAACGAGCAGTACTAATTTTTTTAGTATAAAAGAGGGGAAGCGAATTTATAAAGTAGCATTATCTGCAATTTATTTGGTACAAGCTTATGGCGATTATGTGCGACTTTTTACCAAAGAAAAAACTTATTTAACCAAAGATAAATTTAATAATATCAAAGAAGGATTACCTAATAATTTCTTGCAAGTTCATCGTTCCTATGTCATCAACTTGGAATATTTAGAATTTTTGGAAGGGAATTATGTACAGTTACAAAACCAGCAAGTGCCTGTTTCTAATACTTTTAGAGAGGGGTTAATGAGTAGACTTTAAAATTAAAATAATGATGAAATTTATACTAACCATCTGTATGTCAATGTTTTTAATGACTGGATATAGTCAAGAAACCCAATTCCAAAACCGTAGAGGCAGACTCATTTTAGGTACGGAAAAAGCAAGAACCGCCTCACTCGGATTGGGAGATATTGACAACGACGGGGATATAGACGTCATAGTAGCGAATGGGCGGCATTGGCCTGAACAAAACCGTGTTTTCTTCAATTCGGGGAAGGGGGTATATACGGTATCCCAGCCTTTACATATCCAAAGTGAAACGAGTTATGCCACAGAATTAGCCGATTTTGATAGAGACGGAGACTTGGACGTTGCAGTAGGAAATGACCAAGCGCCGAATACCATTTTATGGAATGATGGAAAGGGCAATTTTTCCTTTGGTGGTCATTTTGGACAATTATATGCACCCACGAGAAACTTAACGGTAGCTGATTTGAATCAAGATGGAGCAATGGATATTTTAATCACCAATCGAGGACGAGCCAATGAAATTTGTCTAAATGACGGGACTGGGAAATTTACGGAAAATCTTGAATTTGGGACAAAGGATGATTCCACGATAGATGTAGAAGTAGCAGATATGGATGGCGATAAAGACATGGATTTGATATTAGCGAACAGAGATGGCGGACAAAATTATATCTATTTGAATGATGGTCAAATGGGGTTTGAGACAAAAATTCCTTTTGGAACAGGCAAGGACGAGACCCGTTCTGTTGCCATTGCAGATATGAATGCAGATGGTTTCCCGGACATCGTAACCGCAAATATTGGTGAGCCGAATTATGTTTATTTAAATGACGGGAAATTACATTTTAGCCAACAAATCCAATTTGATACGAGCCAGAATCGGTCCTATTCTTTGACAACCAGCGATTTAGATTTAGATGGGGACATTGATATTATTATTGGAAATGTCAGAGCGCCTAACACCGTTTTTTTTAACCATCAAAAAGGAAAAGAGTGGCAGCCAATGAATTTAAGTGACAAGAAATTTTCTACCTATGATATTCTAGCAAAAGATGTCAATGGAGATAATCGTCCAGATATTTTGGAAGCTAATTCTGATGAGTGGAATTATTTTTATTTTAATCGGGGGGGAGAATAGGAGAGGCAAGGTTTACAAGGTTAATGAGGTTTATAAGGTAAATAGGGTTAATGAAGTTTATAAGGAGTGAAGAAGCTAAACCTCATCAACCTTATTCACCTCATTACCTCGACAACCTACTCCGCGCCCTTTCGATATTCCAAAGGTGGTTTTCTATCTCCAAGAAGAGCTTCGTATTTAAAATCTTCTCCTCTTCTTTCTAATAATTCCGCTTCGGCTTCAATCAATTTGTTGGGTTGGTTGTATAAGTCTATGGCGGTGAGGGTCAATGTTTTAGCGGCAACTATCATACCTTTGTGGCCTATGGACGTACCACCCGCAGCGACTGCTTGCCAGCTATGAGCGACGGTGCCCGGTACCCAAGTCGCAGAACGCATTCCTGTAGTTGGGCGGACCCAGCTAATATCCCCGACATCTGTTGAACCACCCATGCCCTTAGTGATGACTTCAAGTGGTTTTATGGTTTTCGCCGTTTCGGGTGTTTTACCTTTGGCATCATACGAGGCCATGATTTCGGCTGCAAATTGGCGTTCTTTTTCCGTATAGTTGACGCCACCGACAATTTCCAAGTTAGCGTGCATTACTTCCGCTAAAGTTTTATTAGGTAATTTATTAAAATAGCCTGTAATAATTTCATGGGTGACTTCTGTTTCTGTGCCCATTGCGGCAGCATTAGCGGCTTTGATAACTCGGTCAATCATGTCTTTGCATTCACGCATATCGGGATGGCGGATGATGTAAGCTACTTCCGCAAAAGCAGGAACAATATTTGGTGCTTTGGCACCATTCAAAATAGCATAATGAATCCTAGAATCGGGCGTGATGTGTTCTCGCATCATATTGACCATATAGTTCATTGCTTCCACACCGTCCAATGCACTTCGACCTCTCCAAGGCGCACCTGCGGCATGGGCGGCAATGCCTGTGAAACGAAAGCGAATAGAAATAGCGGCTAAAGAAGACCCTGCATCTGCGTTGTTTTCATCGCCAGGATGCCAAGATAAAACAGCGTCTGCATCATCAAAAAGCCCTGCACGAACCATATAAACTTTTCCTCCACCACCTTCCTCGGCAGGGGTGCCATATAATCGAATCGTACCAGAAGTACCTGTTTGCTTTAACCAATTTTTGACGTGAACCGCCGCTGCCATAGAGCCTGTTCCAAATAGATGATGTCCGCAAGCGTGACCTGCTGTGGATGCTTGTGCTGCATTAGCTTGTTTGGTAGGAACGGCAGCTTGAGACATATCAGGCAAAGCATCATATTCGGCTAAAAGTCCAATGATAGGTTTGCCACTGCCATATTCTGCTATAAAAGCGGTAGGCATGCCTGCTACGCCTTTGGTAATTTTAAATCCTTCTTTTTGCAGATGATTTTGTAGAATAGCAATGCTTTTATCTTCTAAAAAGCCCAATTCCGCCAAGTCCCAAATTTCATGGGCCATTTTGCTGTATTTTTCCAAATCCTTATCCATAGATTTAAGGATTTGTTGTTTATCAGGGCTGGTTTGCGCAAAGCTGAAATTACTAGAATTGAATAAAAGAAATAAAGCAATAAAAATGGTTCTTTTAATTAGGAACATGATGGTAAAATTGTAAAATGGCTAACGAAAATATAGGGAGTAAATCTACCCCTATTGATGACTATAGTATCAATATTGTTGAATTAGTAGTATTGTATTCTAAGTTAGGTGTAGGGGGTTATAGTCGGAGAAGGTGTTAAGAAATGAACTTTGTGTATTCACTATTTAAGTCCTAAATTACATTATTCTATCATTTTCCAAACAGTTTTATCGAAGAAATAATATAAAAACTAATAAATATTAACATTTGTTAATATTTATTAAGTAATGCGGATTGATTAATCGGGTAAAATTTTTAGCTTGAATTTTTTCGATAGTTTTCGCCAAAAAATCAATGCATAGCACCCGCTACGGATTTATTTTTTGGTAAAAAATAGCGGAAAAAGGCTGCTAAAAA
>CALLVC010000605.1 GCA_938010785.1 uncultured Saprospiraceae bacterium | reverse complement strand
TGACCATACCTCTCATAAATTCAATAAGTTGTATTTTATGACCTTCGATTTCAGCAATGTCAGTTGGAGTTATTTGAATTTTAGTTGACCTATCAACGAATCTTACTGATAAGCCAATCAAATCTCTTGTGATATAAACTGGTTGAGGGACATCAACTATTAACCATTTTTTAATTTCTTCCTCTTTCAAATCTGAAAGCATATATAAATCTATTCCAAACTCTGCTGCTGCAATTTTGGCATCTGCTTGATAACCTGTTTTTGTTACGAAAACTTTTTTATCAATTTTTGGAATCCTTAAACACTTAGAATGAAATGCTTCTATTTTTTCAACTGTTACTGATGAAGCAAAATCTTTACACTCAATTGCTATTTGAACAAGCATGCCATTGACCTTTGTTTTTACGAATACATCAATTTCTCGTTCTCTTCCTCCAGTATTTTCTATTTTGAAATTCTGAAGTATTTCAGTATTCGGATTTTCTTTTAAGGCAGTTTGCACAATATTTACAACAGTTTCGAATATTTGGAATTGTTTCATTTTTTTCTTTTTAATGACAGCGAACTTGTTCATACATCTACTAGTAGATGTATATTTATAATGTCGAAAGTATAAAATAAAGTATAGACTAATACGTAAAATAGTAATGTCTTTTTATTCAACAAAAGAAGTTAAAGATATTTTATAGTTTTAACATACTAAGATATTCTATAAATGCAATATAAGTAAATTTCATTTATTCTCAATAATAACCTAATTTTAAATTGACAAATCATCTAGAGGGCTTCTTAATTCATTTCTAAATTTATTAGAAATATGTAAATAAATTTCCGTTGTTTTAATAGAACCATGCCCTAATAAATCCTGCACTGCGTGCAATGGAATTCCTTTTTCTACCATGTGAGTGGCAAAACTATGCCGCAAACCATGTAAAGTTACACTTTGTGTCACTTTTGATATTTTTCTGGCTTCATCAAATATTTTGTGTAAACTTGATTCTCCATAACGTCCACCCTTTTGACCTTCAAATACATGATATCTAGGCTTGTATTCTGTAAAATATGCTGTTAAATATTTCCTAGCTATGTCTGAAAAGAAAGTATATCTATCCTTACCTCCTTTTGAATCTTTAATAAATATTGTTTTTCTATCAAAATTTAAATCATCAATTCTTAAATTGAGTAATTCACTTTTTCTTAAACCGCCCGAATAAATCAAAATAAGCATACACTTGTGTTTTAAATTAAAAGGCGTTTTCAACAATCGTTCAACTTCTTCTAAAGAAAACACATTCGGCAGTTTTTTCTTCTTTTTGGGCCGTTCTAATTTAACTACCTTCTCTTTTTGTTCTAATATTCTAATGTAAAAGCAGTTTAAACAATTTATCAATTGATTCAGCTGACTATCTGATGCATTTTCTTGTTTCTTGTAAATAATATATTGTTCTATCTGTTCCTTACTAATCAATGAGGGTTTTGTATTTGGGAAATACGCTAAAAAATGAGTAAACAACCCCTTGTAAGTCTTTCTAGTTCGCCATGCTTTGTGCTCCAGTATTAATTTTTCTTCAAAGGCTGTAATTGCTCTTTTTTGCATGTCATTCAATTTGAGTTTAGGGGGTTTCCTTGTTTGCATTTGTGCTTCCTTGAATGCTTCTGGAATATTTGGATTAATTTCAAAATCACACTGAATATGTTGAGACCCAATTAGTTTCCACAATCGCTTGAAACTATCTTTTACATATGGTACTACCCAACTTTTGCTATCGACGTGCCATTGTCTACCGCTAATATCTTTTATTACCTCAATCCAGCCCTTTTTATCATAAGGCAACCAAATTTGTAGCCACGCTTCATTAGCTTTTCTAATGACTACTTTATTGCCTACAAAAACTTTAAAAGTCCGTTTGCCTTGTTGAATTTCTTTAAAAGGTAAATCGGTTGGTATTTCCAATAAATTAATGTCAATAGGGAAAGTAGCTTTGTTAAAAGTCTTTTTTAGGACATCCGTTTCCCCTTCAATTTCTTTGGTATCATTGTGATGAATAGCATCCGAAATCTTTAAGCTTTTTCCAAAGAAGCTTTTTAGTTGATTAATCGTTGGCTTGTCTTTCGGCACACTCCAATATTTCTGTTCCTTATTCCAAGCCCGATTGGGTAAGCTTTTAATTTGTTGTATCCAGTCCTTCCGTTGCCAAGGAACAAATACCTTTACTCGGAAATCATGTTCTGGTTCTACTCGGATAAATAATTGATTATTAGTCATAGTATAAAGTTTTTGGCAAATAAAAGTTATTATTCAAAAACTATCCGTTATTAAACGTTTACTTACGTTTGTAGCCGTTTGTAGCCGTTTGTAAACGTTTGTAGCCGTTTACAAACGGATAAGCACACAGCTGTAGTAGCAAATTCCTTATTCTAAAGACATTTTGGCAGGACAACTCCCTTGCTACTGACATAAAGTCACCCTCTTTTCAAAAATACTTCCATTTTGTCTCCTTTTTTGGCTTGGTACATCAATTGATATTAAAGTAACTGTTGTTTGTTTTCAAAAAAGTGGAATAAATGGAAATGGTGAACAAATCTATTTGAAAACACATTAAAGAATATAAAAACTACCATAACGATGAATTTAAATAACATTACCCTGAAAACACAAGAAGCACTACAACGTGCTCAGCAAATTGCCTTTGAACATAATCACCAACTCATAGAAGTTGGTCATATTTTAAAAGGTATTTTTGAAGTCGATGAAAATGTGACGCCTTATATTTTTAAAAAATTATCCGCTAATTTACCAGTGGTCAAACAAGCATTGAATAGCATTTTAAAAAACTATCCAACGCAGGAAGGAGGTGGACAACATCTATCGCGTCCCGCTAATGAAGCGGTCCAAAGAGCGAGCACTTTTTTAAAAGAATTTGGAGATGAATATATCGCTCTGGAGCATTTGCTGCTTGGAATTTTAAAAGTCAAAGATTCCGTTTCTCAATTGTTAAAAGACAGCGGATTAAATGAAAAAGATTTAAAGGCAGCTATCAAATCTTTGCGCAAAGGGACTAAAGTCACTTCGCATGGGGCAGAAAGCACTTATAATTCTTTAGAAAAATATGCGATTAATCTAAACGAAAAGGCGAAGAAAGGGAAATTAGACCCCGTTATTGGTCGAGATGAAGAAATCCGTAGGGTCTTGCATATTTTAGCTCGACGAACTAAGAATAATCCATTGCTGATTGGTGCCCCAGGAGTAGGGAAGACGGCAATTGTTGAAGGCTTGGCACATCGAATTATCAATGGAGATATTCCCGATGATTTAGAGGATAAAGTAATTTATGCCTTGGATATGGGCGCTTTGATTGCTGGAGCAAAATTTAAAGGAGAATTTGAAGAAAGACTAAAGGCAGTGATTAAAGAGGTGACCGAATCTGATGGAAATATCATTTTATTTATTGATGAAATTCACACCTTAGTTGGTGCAGGAGGCGGACAAGGCGCAATGGATGCTGCCAACATTTTAAAGCCTGCCTTGGCAAGGGGAGAATTACGCTCTATTGGTGCGACAACTTTAGATGAATACCAAAAGTATTTTGAAAAAGACAAAGCTTTGGAAAGACGTTTTCAAACGATTGTCGTCGATGAACCTAGTGTGGAAGATGCGGTGTCTATCTTAAGAGGTTTGAAAGAACGGTACGAAGGACACCACAAAATCAATATCAAAGACGAAGCGATTGTGGCTTCTGTACAATTGTCTCATCGGTATATTACCGACCGATTTTTACCTGACAAGGCAATTGATTTGATTGATGAAGCGGCTGCAAGATTGAGATTGGAAATGAATTCTATGCCAGAAGAATTGGATGAGGTAGAAAGGAAAATTCGACAGTTGGAAATCGAAAGAGAGGCGATGAAAAGAGAAAATGACGAAGCTAAAATTCTGGTGTTAAATGAGCAAATTGCCAATCTGGAAGAGTCTCGAAATCAATTTAAAACCCAATGGGAATCCGAGCGTGCGGTCGTACTAGGGGTACAAAAAGCAAAAGAGACTATTGAACGATTAAAGCAAGAGGCCAAACAATTAGAACGAGCGGGTAATTTTACGGAAGTCGCTGAAATTCAGTATGGTAAAATACCTGCGGCGCAACAAAATTTAGCAGATTTTAATCAGCAATTGATTGATTTACAAGAGAAAGGAAGCAAGTTGGTGAAGGAGGAAGTCACGTCCGAAGATATTGCAGAAATCGTTGCAAGATGGACGGGCATTCCCGTGACCAAAATGCTTCAAAGTGAGCGAGAGAAGTTGTTGAATTTGGAGGAAGAATTAGGGCAGCGAGTGGTCGGTCAAGCGCCTGCGATTGAGGCAATTGCGGATGCGATTAGAAGAAATCGAACAGGCCTTTCTGATGATAGAAAACCAATTGGTTCTTTCCTTTTCTTGGGTTCTACGGGCGTAGGTAAGACAGAATTGGCGAAAGCCTTAGCAGAGTTTTTGTTTGACGATGAAAATATGATGACTCGAATAGATATGTCGGAGTATCAGGAGCGTCATGCAGTGGCTCGTTTGGTCGGAGCGCCTCCAGGATATGTTGGTTATGACGAAGGTGGACAATTGACCGAAGCAGTCCGTAGAAAACCTTATTCGGTTATTCTCTTGGATGAAATAGAAAAGGCGCATCCGGATGTGTTTAATATTTTACTACAAGTGTTAGATGATGGTCGATTGACGGATAATAAGGGTAGGGTAGCGAACTTTAAAAATGCGATTATCATCATGACTTCCAATATGGGCGCTGGTGTCATCCAAGAGAATTTTGCTAGATTGGATGGAACGAACGAAGCGGCTATTTTTGAAAAAACCGAAGGGCTTGTTTTTGAAGTTTTAAAACAATCGCTACGCCCAGAATTTTTGAATAGGATTGATGAGGTCGTCATGTTCCAACCGTTGAACAACAAGCACATTCGTCAGATTGTGGAATTGCAACTGAAAGGTTTGGAAAGGGTGTTAACGAAACAAGGCATCAAACTTTCAGCGACACCACAAGCTATAGATTACATCGCCGCAGCAGGTTTTGACCCTCAATTTGGTGCTCGACCTGTCAAGCGAGTGATTCAGAAAAAAGTATTAAATGCTTTGTCCAAAGCGATATTGAAAAAAGAGGTTGCACCAAATTCTGATGTGGTACTAGATTCCTTTGGCAATGGCTTGATATTTAGGCAACCAACCGAAAAGGAGGTGGATAAAGTGGCGGCTTAATCGGGTATAAAATGTAGGCTTTTGTCTGATTGGCTCCTAGTAAATCTTACAAAGGAGTAGTTAGAGATAACTTTAAAATAAAAAAGGAATGCTGATTATTAGCATTCCTTTTTGCTTTTGACTAAATCAAAGCGATTTTAAACAAAAAAAGTCGAGCCAATCCCCCAATCGACTCGACTTAGTAACATATTTTTTTGTCGTTACTACCTATATATTCAAAAGCTGTACCAAAAATAAAATTTGGTACATTTAACTAGAAAGAAAAAATATTGTTAGGAATTAATAGGCTTTTTTGCTATAAAATAGAATTTTGTAAGGTTTTTTGTGTCGTTTCCCAAATTGGTCTACTATTTAAATTGAAGAAACCTATTTTTATCCACTAGGTTTGCTGAAAATTAGGCCTAATAGCCCATTTTATTTTAGAATAGACCTGCTTACCTTTATGGAATGGATAAAAGTATGGATTTCCCAATCCTTTTTGAGGACGATTCTTTGATTGCTATCAATAAACCTACTGGTATTTTGGTGCATCGAACGCGTATAAGTGAAGATAAAATTTTTGTTTTGCAATTACTCCGAAAGCAGATAAATCAAAGAGTGTATCCTATCCATCGACTAGATAGAGCGACTTCAGGGGTACTAATTTTTGGAAAAAATAAAGAAGGAGCTAGTCTTTTATCTGAACAATTTAGAGCCAAAAAAGTAGAGAAGCAATACCTCGGAATTGTAAGAGGATTTGTGGAAGAAGAAGCGACAATTGACTATCCTTTGGCTAAAGAAAAATGGCTGCCTAAAAAAGAAGCGATTAGCCATTACCGAAAATTAAACCAAACAGAAATTCAAGAACCTATTGGTCGCTATCAAACGGCAAGATATTCCTTAGTGGAAGTACAATTAGAAACAGGTAGAAGGCATCAAATTCGTCGGCACTTTTCCCACCTTCGCCATCCTATCATCGGCGATAAAAAACATGGAGACGTTAAACATAATTCCTACTGGAGAGATAATTTTGGGATTAGCAGAATGCTACTCCATGCCCAACATATGCAATTTAATCACCCCAAGACTGGTGAAAATCAATTAATATATGCCCCTATAGATGAAGCTTTTCAAAAAGCCAAAGACTTACTTGGATTTTAGTTTTTAGTGGGGAGTGGTTAGTATGGCTGATTAACAACTAACCACTCCCCACTAACCACTAATTCAAGACTTCCTCCGTAAATTCTGGGGTGATGCCCATATTTTCCCAAACGAAACCATACATATCCGCCGATAATTCCATTCTTTGTTTAGTGGAAACACTACCATGTCCAGCATTGGTTTGAATTCGAATTAATACAGGATTTTCTCCTGCATGACTTTCTTGTAATTGCGCCGCAAATTTAAATGAGTGAGCTGGCACTACTCGGTCATCATGGTCTGCTGTGGTTACCATGGTAGCAGGGTAGGCGACCCCTGGTTTTAATGCATGCACGGGTGAATAATTCTTCAAATATTCAAACATTTCTGGAGAGTCTTCGGCGGTGCCATAATCGGCTGCCCAACCTGCACCTGCTGTAAAGGTATGGTATCTCAGCATATCCATTACGCCTACTGCTGGCAGTGCCACTTTAGCTAAATCTGGTCGCTGTGCCATCGTTGCACCGACTAATAAACCTCCATTAGAACCACCTGCAATCGCTAGGTAATCGCTTGAGGTATAGTTGTTTGAAATAAGGTATTCCCCTGCTGCAATGAAATCGTCAAACACATTTTGCTTTTGCATTTTGGTACCTGCTAAGTGCCATTTTTTTCCATATTCGCCACCGCCTCTTAGGTTGGGTTGCGCATAAATACCTCCTTGTTCTAACCAAGCTATTCTAGTCGCACTGAATCTTGGCGTTAGGCTAATGTTGAATCCTCCATAGGCATACATATAGGTAGGATTTTTTCCGTCCATTTTTAAGCCTTTTTTATGAGTGATGAACATCGGTACTTTGGTGCCGTCTTTACTGGTATAGAAAATTTGCTTTGTTTCGTAATTTTCTGGATTAAATTTGACCTTTGATTTTCTGTATAAAGTAGATTCACCGCTGGCAATATCATATTTAAAAATAGTGCTGGGATAAGTAAAAGAAGTGAAGGAGTAGTACAACTCGGTATCTTCCTCTTTAGCGCCAAATCCACCAGCAGAACCAATCCCTGGCAATTTGACTTCTCGTTCTAAATTACCCGCTCTGTCAAATTGTTTAATGGCTGTTTTGGCATCCACTAAATAATTAGCAAAAAACTTTCCACCGCCTGACCCAACACGTAATACATTTTCTGTTTCTGGTATCACTTCTTTCCAATTTTCTTGGGCTGGATTATTGATGTCTACACTGACCAAACGGTAATTGGGGGCATCAATATTGGTATGTAAATAGAAGGTAGACCCAACATTGTCTCGATAACTACAAGTTGCTAAATAGTCCTCTTGAATTAAAACAAAATCACTATTTGCTTTGCTTAAGTCCTTGACGTACAGTCGACTACCGGAGGTGTTTTGTGCTGCTGAAACGACTAAATATTTTTGGTCGTTGGTCATAAACCCACCAATATAGCGGTTTGGTTGTTTGGCTCCACCAAAAATCAATTCATCTGAACTTTGAGGGGTTCCTAGTTTATGAAAGTATAATTTATGATGCTGTGTTTTACCAGATAAAGTACTACCATCTTTTGGTTTATCATAGCTACTGTAATAAAATCCTTCGTTGCCTTTCCAAGAAATACCACTGAACTTTATGTCGATTAAGGTATCTTCTAAGACCTTTTTGGAAGCAACATCCATGACAATTGCTTTCCGCCAATCAGAACCGCCCTCGGTAATCATGTGCGCAGATAGGGTACCATCTTCGGTGAAATTGATACCCCGCAAAGCAGTAGTGCCATCCGAAGAAAAATCGTTTGGATTTAAGAAAATTTCTGGTTCGCTATTTTCTTCGCCTATAGCGGTTCTGTAGACAATACTATGGTCTTGTAAGCCGTCATTTTTATAAAAATATTCATAAGCTCCTTCTTTAAATGGCGCGGATACTTTTTCGTAATCGTTTAATTTTTCTATGCGTTCTTGTAATGCTGCCTTGAAAGGAATGTTATTTAAATACCCAAAAGTGACTTCATTTTGTGACTTAACCCATTCGCCTGTTTCTTCAGACCGGTCATCTTCTAACCATCGATATGGGTCTGCCACCTCGACCTCATGATACGTATCCACGTGGTCAATTTTTTTAGTCTTCGGGTAAGAAATTGGTGTTTTTGTAGCCGTAGTGGTGGTTTTTTTCTCTGATTGACAAGCCATAGCTAGTAAGCAAAGCATTGCTGAAAATAAGGTGATTTTTTTCATACGATGATTTTATTTTTAAAGTTAATATTTTCAGAAGCTGAATATACGGAATATGTAGAAGATATTAGTAGTATTAGCTCTCGTCTTCTGCACTCTTTAACCTGATTATGATGACCCCATTCATCCCTCTGTATCCAAATACAGCGGCTTCACTACCATTACTTATCACTCTAATTGATTTAACCTCGTTGGTGGGGATGGTTTCTATGGTACTGACAGTTGTAGGAATGTCATTCACAAGTATAAGTGGGTCGTCCAATAATACGGCATTAATTCCTCTTCGACTTATGAATACTTGCTCTCCTTTTACACTCACTTGCGGAAATCTATGGTCTAATATTTTAAGGATAGAGCTATAATTTGCATAATAGTCTACTTCATGTTCTTTGGCGGGAGCTGGATTGGAATATCCGAGCGCGATAAAATCAGCTTTTTTCATTGGCTCACTTTCTCTTGGGAAAACAAAATCAATTCTCTTTTCGCCATTATATTGCCAATTGATGAATCCATGTTTGGGTGTATAAACCGTTATAAGTTTAAATTTATTTGGATACTTGAAACTATACTTTCCCTTACTATTAGTTGTTTTTTTAATGCGCTTCGTATCAATATATATTTCCACACCTTTAAGCTTAGTGTATTTGTAGTCGGAAATACTACCTTTTAAAGAGACTTTCTGTGCATTGACTGCTACTCCCATTAATAAAAGAACGCATAAGCAAAGTAGATTTTTCATAACGATTTTATTGAAAATAAGGAAATTATTTTGGCAGTGTATCAGATGTAATGCTAGGTTAGCGCGAGGCTGTGCCTCGTGTTAGGGCATTAAGCTGCCTCTGGCAGCTAGGAATTACAGCCGCCAGAGGCGGTTCAATAGAAGGAACGAGGCTCAGCCTCGCACCAACA
>CALLVC010000604.1 GCA_938010785.1 uncultured Saprospiraceae bacterium | reverse complement strand
GAAAATCCATTTTTAGCTCACCCTTTAATCCCCTTTTACAAATTTTGCTCCCGATAGCTATCGGGAATACGGCTAAATTTGTTAGGAACGTCTTGTTAAGCATTTTTATAAGAAAACCCTTTACTATCCAATTAACAAAAGGACAAACCTAAAGTTGTTCGTTTTTGGTAAGTATATCAAAAAATAAGAAAGCGGCAACATTTATTCAATGCTACCGCTTTTCTATACCTTAGATTCTCTATCTATATGGAAATTGATTACATAATCAATTCTTTTTCTGACTCTTGAATGGTTAAAAATTCTGAGTTTAATAATACTTCTTTTGCCGATGCTGTCTTAGGCATTTCGTATTTATAGAAGAACTTCATTGTGTGCACTTTACTTTCGTAAAATTCAACAGGCTGATTCATATTTCCAGTAACCAATGCTTCTTTAGCTTTAGACGCCATTTTTAACCATTGCCATCCAATAACAATTGTTCCTGCAAACTCCATAAAAATGGTAGCATCTGCTAAAAACTTTTCGAATTCTCCTTTCATCGCATATTGTACTAAGTGTGCCATCACTTCTTGTACTTCTTGCATCTTCTTACCCAAAACTTTTGCATATGGTTTTAAATCATCGTAAGTATTCGCAGCTTGAATAGCTTGCTGTACTTCCCCCATCAATAACATCAAAGCCTTACCATTTTTAGCCGTTGCTTTTCTTCCTAATAAATCCAGTGATTGGATACCTGTAGTTCCTTCGTATAAAGCCATGATGCGAATATCACGGTAGTATTGCTGTAATGGGAAATCTAAGCAGAAACCGTAACCACCCAAAACTTGTAAACCTGTACTTACAGAAACTCTACCCATTTCAGACGGATAAGTTTTTGCAATTGGGGTTAAAAATTCTAACAATAAATGATGGTTCTTTTGCTCGTCACCTGTCGTCGTTTGCTTTAAATCCATTAACCGACCTGCTTCCATCAATAAACTTAAAGAACCCTCCACTACTGCCTTTTGCAAGAACAACATTCTTCTAACATCAGGGTGATTGATGATAGTCGTTTGACCTTTTGTTACATCTTTTTGTCCTTCTCTACTTAAACTTCTACCTTGTGGACGCTCTTTTGCATATTGTAAAGATGCCTCGTAAGCCGCAGAAGCAATTGCTGCCCCATTCATCCCAACCTCGATTCTAGCACCGTTCATCATTTGGAACATCTGTGCCAAGCCTCTATTTTCATCACCGACTAACCAACCTTGACAATCATCATTTTCACCAAAAGATAAGTGTGCCGTTGCATTGGCTCGCTGTCCCAATTTTTGGAAATCACCCGCTGCCTTTACATCATTACTTTCCAATGTTCCATCTTCTTTAATTCGTTTCTTAGGAACGATAAATAAGGAAATTCCTTTTGTTCCAGCTGGCGCTCCTTCGATTCTTGCCAAGAATAAGTGAATGATATTGTCTACACACTGGTGGTCTCCGCTAGAAATAAATATCTTTTGTCCTACGATTTTATAAGAACCATCTGGTTGTGGATAAGCTGCAGAAGTAATGTCTGATAAAGAACTACCTGCTTGTGGCTCTGTCAAACACATTGTTCCCCCCCATTCTCCGTTCAGCATTTTTGGCAC
This sequence comes from uncultured Saprospiraceae bacterium, assembly GCA_938010785.1. Taxonomy (GTDB): domain Bacteria; phylum Bacteroidota; class Bacteroidia; order Chitinophagales; family Saprospiraceae; genus JAFMDF01. Next base: position 3,028 of record CALLVC010000604.1, on the reverse strand, counting down.
ATACATTTCTGTTTGCTCATGAGTACCATAAGTAGCAATCAAATGTGCTGCTCCAGCTGTCAAACCTGCATACATCACTAATGGATTGTTTGCTGCCGTCATAATATAACCTGCTCCCAAAGAAGCCATCCAAGGTAATTGCATACCTCCATGGTCATGGTCAAAAGTAGCCCCTAATAAACCTAGCTCGGCAGATTTTTTAATAACCGTCTTGATATGTGGGTGAACCAAAATTTCACCGTCTTTATAAACAGCTGGCTTTTCATCCATTTCTTGATAGTAAGGAAAAAACTCTTGGTCAGCTAAGTCTTTTGCCGAGTCCAAAATGAAATCTACACTCTCGCTATCAAAATCAGCATATCTTTCTGCTTTTAATACACTTTTTAAATCATGTACGTCGTGAAGTAAAAATTTTAAAGTTTCTACACTACAATATTTATCTGCCATCTTTCTAAATTTTTAGGAGTTAAGTAATGCGGCCTAATTAATCGAGTAATTTATAGCTATCTTTTCTCGCTATTTTTCACCAAAAAATAAATCAATAGCGGTGCTTTTCATTGATTTTTTGGCAAAAACTATCAAAAAAATCTTAGCTCTAAATTTTACCCGATTAATCAACCCGTATTACTTATGATTGGTTGATATTATTAATTAAATTATTTCTTGTTCTAGGATGCCATTGCTAACAACTCTCCCCGCATTCTTGTGAAAACTTCTTGCCCTTTTTCTGTTGCAAATGGGTATAATAAATTAGCAATAGTAATTAAACCTGTCTCTAAGTTATTATTTTGTTCGCCTCTAATAATCTGTTGGGTTAGCCAAAAATGTAAAGTCATCCAGATGCTATGTGCTAGGGATTCATATAAACCTTCTATAGGTTCTGTGATTAAATCTCCTTTTCCGACAGACATAAACATCAAGTTTCGAATAATCGACTTTTCTTGAGCTACTTGCTCTTGATGCAATTTGGCTAACTCCGGATAAGTGCGAATAATTTCTAAGGTATCTTGATAAAAAAAACGAAACTCCACTATATGTTCTAAATACCCTTTAGCCACATGCAAGTGGTCTTTCTGTGGATTCATAAATTGGTTTCCTACCGCCATTTCTTCCAAAGTCTTAATCATATAGCGATAAGCTGATTCCATTAAATCCTTCTTTATTTTATAATGATAGGTAACATTTCCTGGACTAATCTCCATTTCCTCAGCAATATCTTTTATTCTCACATTACTTACTCCTCGCTCATTGAAGAGGCGGATAGCTGTTTGAATGATATTTTGACGCGTTTTATTCAACTGAAATTTATTAAATTAAAGACTATTAGCGAATATTCGCTACAAATATAGTGCTTTTTATCATAATTAGTTTAGCTGAACTAATTTATTTTTAAATATTAGTATCAAAAGATAAGCCAAAGGTGTTTTTTTAGTAGTCCATTGTTATTTTTTAAAGTTGATTTAATAAATAGTATTTTATACATTCGTTCTTCAAACATTTTATCACTACTTACATTCTATTTAGGAAATGAATTTATCAGAAACAGAATATTACGAGTTTTTAGATGCTAATCAATCCCTAATCTTGTATGCAGGCAAGCGAAAAAAAATTGTGGATGCCAAATGGAACTTGGAGGAATTTAGGACAAACTGTAATGGAAAATTAGCACTTGAATGTGCCAATGCCTTTTATGATAATCCTCATATTTTAAGGGAATTTGCCAAAGAAAACCCTGATAAGCTTAGTGATGAAAAAATAAAAATAGCGGAAGATTTTCGGTACTTTGAAAAAGGTTCTTTCTTCGTTTATAAATATTTAAAGGACTATACCGTTTTTATAAAGGATGATTTAGCCTTTGGTGTATTAAGCTTGAGTGACCCTTTTGAGGCTTTTTTTGGTAATAATTTGCCAACTTACGTTGAAACGGTATTACTACCATTCAAAGGTAAAATTGTTTACCATGGTCTTTTAATGGGAGGACGGATGAGATTTGGTAGTGGTTATAGAAAATCCTTAAATGAGGTGTATAAAAAAGCAAAAGCTAAATATGGTATTATTACTAGCCTTCCATTTAGTGGAAATGCGGTCTATGCTAAAGAAAGTCCCGCTGACCAATTAAAGTACTTTATGAAAACGAAGGCGAATAGAGCAGAGTTTGAAACAGATATACAACAATTGCTCAAAAAACATGAGGATTTAACGCCTTTGTATTATCAAGAATGGGGAAGGATTGATGCAAGCTATTATAGAAAAGAATTTAAAAAATTAGGACTTAATAAGGCTTATTATGCTTTACTGCAAGGGCAAATTATTGGTAGTGCATTCAAACAAAAAGATTTAGATAATTTAATTCAAAAGTTAGTACCTGCTTCTAAAAGAGCTTGGGTTTATACTTTTAAAATGTAATAGTATGATTATTGATGAATATTCAGTTTTGGCGCTCCGTCAAGAAAGCCGATAAAACCAACGGCACAAAGACAACAAATAGTTACTACTGCTTGTGAACCACTTATTTTGTATTTAAAAAAGCAAGTCACACCAATTCCTGAAAATCTTGTAGGTAATCACTTGACTGATTTTTATGGAAAATGGTTTAGGAATCAATATCATATATACATGACTTACCAATGCCCTCCAAATAGTCTTGAAGAAACTTTTGATTCAGGCTTAGCTAGACTAGGTTGGCTTGGAGGAGATAAATATATTGTCTATTCCTATATGGCACATCGAAATAAGTGGGAAGCTTTTTACGAGAACATTCCTTTAGCAGAAGCTATCCTACGAATAAAGGAAAGTGATTTCTTTAGTTTTTAAATAGCTTCTGTTAGATAAAATGTTAAGTTTCATCCATATTTTCTATTTCTTTTAAAAGAGATGCCTAATTTTGTGTAAGTTCTCAAAACGCTAAAAAGGACACAGAGCACACAAAGGAGACACAGAGGACACAAAGTTCATTTTAGGCAATTCTCTGTGAATCTCTGTGTCTTCTCCGAGTTCTCCGTGTCCAAAATTTAAGTATATTGAGAAC
>CALLVC010000603.1 GCA_938010785.1 uncultured Saprospiraceae bacterium | reverse complement strand
TTGTATTTTGATTTTATAATCCTAAGATTTCATATTATATTTAAGGGTTTTCTTATAGAATCTGAAAAACACTTCTGAAAAGCCTTATTGAACCACAAAGAACACAAAGTTCACAAAAGGGCTCCACAAAAATTTTTATTTTTTCTTTTGTGAATCTCTTTTGTGTCCTTTTATGTGCTTTGTGGTTCAAAAAAATTTTTATAAGAAAACCCTTTATTATATTTATTTCACATCCTTTCGGAAGCTTAAATTTAGATAAATCCTAATGTCTTATTTTTGTTCTTTCTAATGTGATTTTGAGTTGAAAATGTTGTTATCCGAATTCATCGTTCATCATTCATCGTTCATCATTTCCTCCTCCCTACAAAATTAACCAATTCCCCAATTCCATCAATACTAATCCGAATCTCATCTCCGACTGCTAAAGTAAAACTATCATCAGGCACTAAACAAGTGCCCGTCATCAAAAATACCCCATTGGGAAAATTACATTCTCTAAATAAATAATGGGTCAATTCGGTTAATCCACGCTTGATTTGGCTGATTGGAACGCTGTCTTGATACATGGATTTTCCATTTCGTAAAATGTTCATGCGGATAACCGTTGATTGAGCAATTGGTGTATCCGTTATATAAATACAGGGACCTAATCCTGCGGAGCGTTCATAAGTTTTAGCTTGTGGTAAATACAAAGGATTTTCCCCTTCAATACTTCTAGAACTCATATCATTACCGATAGAATAGCCTTCAATGGTGCCTTCGCTACAGCAAAAAAGCGTTAATTCTGGTTCGGGAACATTCCAAGTGCTATCTCGACGAATGTAAACGGTGTCGCCATTACCCACCGTTCTGGCGGCTGTGGCTTTAAAGAATAATTCGGGACGTTCCGCATCGTAGACTTTATCGTAGAAATCACCTCCTCCTGCCGCTTTGGCTTCTTCCATTCTGGCTTCTTTACTTCTTAAATAAGTGACACCTGCGGCCCAGACTTCTTGATTGCCGATAGGGGCTTGCTGACCTAAAGTCGGTTGATTGTCAAGTACTTCCCACAATGCTAACTCATTTTTTATAAAGGCATATAATCCTTTTCGATTGACCAAATCATCCCAATTGGTAACGGTTTTTTGATACCATTTTTGGTTGAAGTTGAGGATGGCTTGGTTTTGCTTTTTATATAATTTCATGGCAAATTAGAATAAAATTGAAGGAAGAATTGCTTTGCGGCAAGATAGGGAAAAAGTTTAATTTGGAGCGTTCATTGGAAAATATATTAAGAAACTTACCCTCCACATTTCCCACAGGCTCGACCTTTATGCGGTTTACAAAATTTTCCTTTTTTTGTATTCATAAAACTGGTGCAAGAAGCATTATGCCGCACCCGTCCATTGAGATTTAACCAATACTTTCCGGCCAATGCTGCTTCTAAATTTTTAGCATTTGGAAAGTCGTCAGGATACAACCAGACTTTTATTTTATCAGTTAGGCCAGCATATTCGAGCGCTGAAAATAGTTGAAAATGATAAGTATCGGCTTCTCCTTCTCTTATCAAAACAATGCCCGGTTGCAAATTGGTGTTCAAGCCATACCAGATAGATTGTCCAATCGCTTGTTTCCATTTTTTTGAAAAATCAACTTCGATAGCATAAGTATCATTGACGATATCTACTCGACCGCTTGGGACTTTTAGCTCTCGCTTTCCGCCTAATTCTTGTTGAATAATATAGGTGTAAAAGCTTTCTCCTTGAGCATTTAGCAAAAAGGAGGAACCTATAAGTAGTAGTAAAAAAGAAATTTGCTTCATATAAATTAACTGAAGTTTGTGTTTTTTTTATTAAAAGATTTTTTAACATTGGGCTGCTTTCTGCCCACTACTTTCTGCCCACTGCTCACAATTCCCGTATCCGAATATTCCGAAATCGCAAGACATCTCCATGCCCTAAAAAGCCAATATGTCCTTTGTTCCGTTGCAAGCCAGGGTGGTCTTTATTATCCATCGTCCCATTTTTACTAGCTTCCATAAAGTCACCATCTACGATAGTCGTTCCATTCAAGATGACTTTGATACTCGAACCTTTAACGATGACTTCTTGGCTATTCCATTCGCCGACGGGTTTTTGAAAACCTCTTTTGGCAGGAATAATCCCATAGACAGAACCATGATATTGATAGGGTTTTAAATTGGCATATTTCTCAGCAGTGTTATCTAGAATCTGCAATTCTTTACCGACATAAGCAGCATCTCCTTCTAATGGGGCATGAATACCTAAACCATTATTGGCACCGAGGGTTAGTTGAAATTCAAAACGAAAATTGAAGTCACTATATTCTTTTTCGGTGTATAAATTTCCTCCGCCTTTGCCTTTTGGGTCAACGACGATAGTCCCGTTTTCGGCACGATAAGATTGTTTATTGCCGACCCAACCATCCAAATTTTTTCCATTAAATAAGGTTTGAAAATTGGCTTCGCCTAGATTTCTAGGGGCACTACAAGCTATTATCAAAAGGCTAAGTAGTAGCATCCAGTAAAATGAGGGTTGAAAACATTTTTTCATATAAAACATTCATTTATTTGTTCTTTACCGTACACTTTTTAAAACGCTGCCTTTGTCAGCTAAACAAAGGAGTTTGAGGTGGTCAAATTTTGATTTTGCTGTAGGCAAAATCAAAATTTGACCACCTCAAAAACTCTTTTCATGCACGTAGCGTAGCGAAGTGCGTGATTCAGAAAAAAGTGTACGGCAGAGAATTTATTTGTAATCTGAACCATTCATTCAAAACTATGGTGTAAATTAGCCTAAATTTTTAAAAGTACATCTATGAAATGGATAAAATATCTACTTGGAATTATTGCCTTGCTTATGGTTTTAGCCTTGGGCGCTATCTCTGTCTATGACGGTCCAGCAATAGAATTTGATACGGCGGGGCAGTTTGATTATCCTGCATTGAAAGGTGTTCAATTGAATCAATACCAGAAGAAAAAACAATATGTAAAGATGCCTGATGGCACGCAAATAGCGAGTAATATATTTATACCAACCGGTCAAAAAGATAAAGTCTTTCCAACCATTTTTATCTTCACTCCTTATAATCGAAGCATGGTTGTGCCGAACATGAAGTGGTACGAAAGATTAGGCGCAAAAGCAATGATGGGGAATTGGGGACCTGTGTTTGATGCCATTCCAAACAGAAAAACGATAAATACACTGACCTCGAATGGTTATGCCATTGTGGTAGCAGATATGAGGGGGACGGGTGCTTCATCAGGATTTACAAGCGCAATGTCTCCCGCAATTAAACAAGACGGGATTGATATGATTAATTGGATTGCCGAGCAATCTTGGTGCAATGGCAATGTAGGCATGCAAGGCCCTTCTTATTTAGGATGGATTCAGCTAGCCATAGCGAGTGAAAAGCCAGCTGCGTTGAAGTGTATCAGTCCAGCTATTATGGGTAGTGATATTTATACGGAGGCACAGAAACAAGGTGGGATTTTGATGACCAAGTGGATTAAAAATTTTGATAAGCAGTTGCGATTACTCAATCTAAATGCTTCGGACCGAACCAATACGATTCCAGTTTTTCCATCTGAACCTGTAATTGATGAGGATGGTGATGGAGAAATTTTAGATGAAATTCCCTTGTATAAAAATGGGGATGCTCGTTTTTTTACAGATGACGATACACCACAATATGCGGATGGAGTAGCCCGAAAAGACAATCAATATTTCAAAAATACGAAGGCGCACTTAAAAAATATTTGGACCAAAGAAGTCATAGATATTTGGCAGTATCGAGATGATACGATGGCGGTCTACGACCATACTTTAACGCTAAGAGATGTCAATCCAGGCTTTTTTATTCCCGGCATCAAAGCATCAAAAATTCCAGTATTATTTTCGGGAGGATGGTTTGATGGATTTGAAGGAATTACTAAAATGTTTGGAAGTATTCAAGATAGCAATCCAGCTCATTTGGTGATGACCCCTCGGTTTCATGTGCCGATGACCATTACGCAGCCTTATCGGAAATTTTTTAATTACCAAGGGGAATATGAAGACCAGATTCTATCCTTACGAATGCGATTTTTTGATTTTTATTTAAAAGGAGCACAGAATGAATTTGATAAAATTGACCCAGTACAAACTTACACGCCTTTTAAAGGATGGGAAAGTTTTCAAAACTGGCCACCTGCTGAAACAGCTTACAAAAGTTATTTTTTGGATGCAAATAATAAGCTTGGAACAGCTGCGCCAGCAACAGGAATAGATGAGTATACAGTTGATTTTAGCCATCAATCTAGTTATGATGCGCAAGGCGATAATCGTTGGAATATGGCAGCAATGACAGACACCGTAATGGTCCGAACGAAATGGGATAAAAAATGTCTTGTCTATGAAACAGAGACGTTAGCATCGAGTGTACAAATTACCGGACATCCATTGATAGCGTTAAAGTTATCAGCCAATCAGCCAGATGCAGATATTTATGTGTATTTGAGTGATGTGGATGAAAATGGGAATGTTTATTATGTGTCGGAAAGCCAATTGCGAGCAGGCTGGCATAAAGATGCCCCTGATGATGAGCAAGTTGATTATTTATATGATGTAAAACCAGATTTGCCTTGGCATAGTTTCGATAAAGCAGATTTTGACCCAAAACCTTTCGCCGATGGTCAAAAAGTTTCCATCAAAATGGATTTGACACCGACTTCTTGGTTATTTAAAAAAGGACACAAAATTCGATTGAGTATTGCGGGGGCAGATTATACCAATTTTGAATTACATCCGACCCTTTGTCCAGACAATGATTTGAACAATTGTAAAGAAACGGTATTAAGTATACATCGAGGGGAGGGGGCTTTGTCTAAGTTGGAGTTGCCGATATTACAGTAGGCAGCCAAATTAAAGATTATGATTAACCATATATCATAAACCAGTCCCGTAGGGACCAAACATAGGTAGTAGGCCAAATTAAAGATTATCATAAACCAGTCCCGTAGGGACCAAACATAGGTAGATGACAGATAAACGTAGAAAAGAAATAATTAACGAATTAGAAGATAGTGAATTAGCGGTCAAAAAAGTGGTAGAAGGAGCCACCGAAGCCTTATTTCAAAAGAAGCCAGATGAGACAAGTTGGTCGATGGCGGAGTTAGTGGAGCACATCATTATGGTCGAAAAGGGCGTCCTTGGTACCATTCAAAAAATGGGAGCAAAAGCTTCTGCTGAACCCATTGTCTCAAAAATAGACGATGCTAAAATTATTAAACTTATTGCTAATAGAGATATAAAAGTGAAAGCACCCGAACAATTCCTTCCAAAAGGTATTTTTACAACAAAGGAAATGGCGCTTCAAGCACTGACCGCCCATCGAGCAGTAATTCAAGAATTTATTTCAACGACTACTTTACCGCTTAAAAATATAGGATTCCCTCATTTTGCAATAGGCATGTTAAATGCGGAAAATTGGTTTTTGTTCATGGCAGGACATTGTAAAAGGCATGCGGAACAGATGGCAGAGATTAAGTAATACCCTAAAACTAAAAAACTCCTTGCTCATAGAACAAGGAGTTTTTCAATAGGATAAATTGAAAGGTCAATAGATTTTATTTTCCTCTAGCAATCATTTTATCTGCATTATCTGTAAATTCTTTAACCGTTCGAGTATAGCCCGTAGAGCCTAAGCCTTCTATGCTAAACTGACCAGTTTCTTCATTTTTATCTAGATTAAATACCCAAACAGTAGGGTAGCCTCTAATTTTAAAAGCTTGCTGAAGCGCCGCATTTTGCTGTCTAATTTCATCTGGCAAAGTCTTTCTTCTTGGGTAATCTAATTCTAATAAAATGACATTATCATCCGCCCAAGTCTTGAATTCTGATTTTGAAAAAACAGAAGCAGTTAATCTTTTACACCATCCACACCAGTCACTGCCTGTAAAATTAGCCATGATAGGCTTACCTGTTTTCTTTGATAAAGCATAGGCTTCATCCATTTTAACTAACCAACCTTCATTTTCAGCTTTATAGGTTTCTTGAGAAACACCTTGAAAAGCAACGAAAAGGAACATACTGAAAAATAATAATTTTTTCATGGACTAAAATTTATCTTTTCTTAATTATAATTTTTAGAAATTGTAGTGCAAAAATAACTCCGATATTTATTTAACGAATATTATATCCTAATTGTTTTATGCACCTAATACCGTGTAACAAAAGTTTATTTGCATTTATAATTGTTCCCCCTTAAAAATCCCCCCGCCGAGCAGCCGAAGGCTGCGAGGCGTATTAAAAGCAATTTATGTTACACAGTACTAACTACGTCAAAGATACAAGTTTGTATCCTCAAAATCCTGATTTTTAGATTTTTCACTTTTCGGTAACACTTTCGCGTTTTTTTCAAGACAGTTTTACTTTTTGCTTAACTTTTAGCTAAAGAAAATAGGGCGAACGAAAAGTCAAAATCGTAATATATAAACCTTTGAAAATTGATAGTCGATGTTTGAAGGTTGCATCCATAGCCGTCAAACTAAAGAAAGAGATACTCTGAAAGTATCGCTTTCTAGGCTCCCCTAGCAGGAGATACTTTCAAAGTATCTCCTGCTTTTCAGTCAATAATCCCTTAGCCTTACGGCTATAGATTGCATCTTCAAACTAATATTTCATGCCGATAGCAATCGGCATCAACTTTTATCAGTCGATTACATATTATAAAACTGCAAATTAATTTTAGTAGGGTAGAGTATAGTTTTCTAAGAAAGCAAAAAAAGGTTAGAGAGAACTAATTTTTCATAGTTGCGTAATTAAATTTTTAGGCATTTTTACTGCCCCTTTTAGAGAATCATAAATATACTTAACTTTGCGTGCTAATAAATATAGTTATTGTAAAATTTACACTAACTTTGCGTTTTACAAATTAGCACGATGAAATTAATATTTTCAGTCGCACTTTAAACATTAAAACTATCAAAATATGGCTCGTTTTAGACCCGGCGTTTTATTCGGTGATGAGGTTACAGAATTACTGAATTATGCCAATGAGAACAACTTTGCGTTACCAGCAGTTAATGTCGTAGGGACGGATTCTGCAAATGCAGTATTAGAAACTGCAAAAGCGGTAAATTCTCCAGTAATTATTCAGTACTCTAATGGAGGGGCACAATTTTTTGCAGGCAAAGGTTTGTCTAACGAAAATCAAAAGTCTGCTATTTTAGGCGCTATTTCTGGAGCAATGCACGTACACAACATGGCAAAAGCTTATGGTGTACCTGTACTTTTACATACAGACCACTGTGCTAAGAAGTTATTGCCTTGGATGGACGGAATGTTAGCAGCAGGAGAAAAATTCTTTAAGCAAACAGGCAAGCCATTATATAGTTCGCACATGTTAGATTTATCGGAAGAGCCTTTAGAGGAGAACATTGCGATAAGCAAAGCATATATGGAGCGTATGTCAGCAATTGGCACCACCATCGAAATTGAATTAGGAGTTACAGGTGGAGAAGAAGATGGTGTTGATAATTCTGATATAGATAGTGCAAGATTGTACACACAACCTGAAGAAGTAGCAGCAGCTTACGAAGTATTAAGTGCAATTAGTGATCGTTTTACGATTGCTGCGGCATTTGGTAATGTACACGGTGTCTACCGACCAGGAAACGTAGAATTGACACCAATTATCCTAAAGAACTCTCAAGATTTTATCAAAGAGAAATTCAAAACAAAGGATAATCCGATTAACTTCGTATTCCATGGAGGTTCTGGTTCTGAAAAAGCAAAAATTAAAGAAGCTGTAGAATATGGTGCGGTAAAAATGAACATCGATACAGATATGCAATGGGCATATTGGGAAGGTGTGAAGAATTATGTTGGAGATAACTCAGGCTATTTACAAGCACAAATTGGAAATCCTGATGGAGATGATATTCCAAACAAGAAATATTACGACCCAAGAAAGTGGTTGAGAAAAGGACAGGAAAATTTCGTTAAGCGATTAACTATGGCTTTCGAAGATTTGAACTGTATGAATAAAAATGCATAATTGAAAAGAAGAAATCAGAGGTCAGACCGTCAATTTCATTGACTGTCAGAAGTCAGACGCTAAGGGGTCTTAATTCTGAAAGTTACGGTGAAATTTGGTCTGACTTCTGACCGTTTCGACTTGCCTGCTGCTCAGTCAAGCAGGTTTATCGAAACAGTCTGACTTCTGACAACGAAGTGGTCCAAAAATATGGTGTTACCTATTTATGCCTACGGGCAACCAGTATTAAAAAAAGTAGCAAAGGATATTGACAAAGATTATCCTGAATTAGAAAAATTGCTCGAAAACATGTGGGAAACCATGTATAATGCCCAAGGAGTAGGTCTGGCTGCACCCCAAATAGGGAAAGGAATACGTTTGTTTTTAGTGGATACCGTGCAAACGATGGAAGAAGGAAAAGAAGCAGATGGTATCAAGCAGGTTTTTATCAATGCGGAAAAAATAGAAGAGACGGGCAAAGAATGGGCCTACGAAGAAGGTTGTTTGAGTATTCCAGATATTCGTGGAGATGTCAAGCGACCGGAAGTCTTAACCATTCGATATTTGGACGAGAACTTTGAAGAACATACAACCACTTTTGATGGTATCAATGCCAGAGTTGTGCAACATGAATATGACCATATTGATGGGCTACTCTTTACAGAAAAATTAAAACCCATCA
>CALLVC010000602.1 GCA_938010785.1 uncultured Saprospiraceae bacterium | reverse complement strand
AGAACCCGAAAGTATTCCTGAACGAAATATGGCAACGATGCGGCGGGTGTTTGGGAAGGGTAGGCAGTAGGCAGGGAGCAGTAGGCTCGTTTAGGTTGAATTAGATGAACTCATAAATGGCTAATTAATTATTTTACTTTGTCTTAGTGTAAGTGTAGCAAAAAGAGTTGCGTAAGGTAAAAAAGAAAGTTAATTATCTTTTAGGATGGTAATGATTAATAATTGTTTGGCTTTGGTGTCCTAATAATTTATTAGATTTATGAATGATAGTACTAGTCTATTTTATCATAATTAGACTTATTACTTAAGATTGTTTTAAAGGAATTTCTTTAATTGGTATTAAAATTTCCACTTTTGTACCTTTTACTTCTTCTGTTCCATTCGTTACATCAGAGGTAAAGACAAAAACCTTTTCAACAAACCTAGAATTATGTAATAGTCTTAGCCGGTCTTCGGTAATACTTGTCCCTTTTGACCTATGATTAAGGTATGTTTTCTCTTTTTCCTTAATTTCTTTCGCTCTTTTTCTACCAATTCCATTATCTTGTACGGTACACAAAATGGTGTAATCATCCTTTAATTTGAAATCTACTTGCACTAGACCGCCATCCTTTGTTCGAAGCCCATGCTCAATAGCATTTTCAACATAAGGCTGAACAATCATCGTTGGTACACCGATAATATCTTCTTCTATTTCATCAGCCATGGTGATTTTATAACGCAACTTATCTCTGAACCGTAGTTTTTGGTTAATAAATAAATAATCTTCTAAAAATTCTTTTTCTTTTTCTAAAGAAATGATTTCCAAATCTGAATAATCCAAACTTTGACGCATCAATTTGGCAAACTTTGCCAAATATTTCGCAGCATCTTTCACTTCTTTTGAGGTAATATAATTTTGAATGGAATTAAGTGCGTTATACATAAAATGAGGGTTCATTTGTGCCCTCAAAGCTTTTAGTTGTAGACTAGTTGCTTGTAGTCGTAGCATTTTTGCTTCTTGTGCTCTTTTTTCTGCTTCATACTTAACCTCTAATTCCAAAGCACGCTTATTTAAAATGTTTTCATTATCTCGTTCTTTTACTTGAGAATAGAATACTTGGTATTCATAAGCATTTTTGTAGTCCCCATTTTTATAATAGAGTTGAGCAATACTCATTGCAATTTCAGATAATTGCTGGTAATCTTTAGCGATTTGAGCAAATTCATAAGCAGAAATAAAGTGTTTTTCTGCTAATGCTCGCTCATTTTTTGCCATAAACAATTTTGCTTTCCAAACTTCTATGACGGAGAAATTCTTAGCGTTTCGTTCTACTTTCGTTTTATAGATATGCTCCGCACGTTCATACATTTTTAGTGCCTCATCAAAGTCATCTTTTAGATAATGACAATACCCCAAATTTCCATAAGCACTAGCTTTGGATTCATTGCTAATCATATCCTTTATCTGGATGGCTTGGCGGAAAGACTTTTCTGCATTGTCAATTTCGTCCATACCGATGTAGCATTTACCAATATTGACATAATGATAGGATAGCCGAGTTTTCATCCCTGTGATTTCACAAATTTCTAAAACTCTATTATAATTTTTAATGGATTTTTCTAAATCATTTAATCGAGTGTAGATATGGCCTAAGCCTGAATGAACCAAGGTTAAAAAATAATAATCTTTTAAAGTTAAATTTTGTGAAGCATTGTTTATTTCCTGTTCTGCTTTTAACAATAGCTCGATGGCTTTTGTATACTCATCGTATTCTCCGTAATAAAGATTGATGGACCCTTTTCTGGCTATAATTCGACCACTTAAAATTGGGTCAGGGTAGGCTTCTAAATGTTTTTCGGCTTTTTCTAAAAAGTATAAAGTGTCTTCAAATTTTTCTAAATTAATACAGATACCAGCATAATCTATATAAATTTCCGTCTGCTTTTTCAAATCACCCATTTCTTCTATGATGACCATCGCTTTTTTAAGGTGATGTTCTGCCAATGGATAATTATAAAATTGATTCTCTATGAAAGCAGAGTTTAAATGGAAATTAAGCTCAAGGTCAGGGTTTGGTTTGCGTTTTAAAAAATCTCTTTGGTCTTTTAATAAAAGTTTGGCTCGCTGAATGTTAGTGTAGGTATAGACGCTCGTTAAATCATCTATGATTTTGGCTTTTAAGTCTGGTCGTCGAGTGGTGACCAAATCTTTCTCCAGTTCTTCAAGGTCTAAGATGGGAGAAAAGTAATCAAAAAGTGAATTTAATGCAGCCATTTAATGAATGTCAAAAGATTATAAGAATTATATTGGAGGAAATGGAGATTATTGCCGCCCACCTTCTACAAATTTACATTAAAAGAATAGAATAACGCAGAAACGGGCTGCATTTATGAAATGCAGCCCGTTTCTAATTGTAACGTAAGCGTATAACTCGATTACTGTGGAGTTGGTCCACCAAGACTCATATTCCACTTATTGGAAGATTTTTTTCCTCCTTTGTAGCGGTTCAAGTCGTCGTCGCTCATGGTTTGGAACTCCTTTTTTAAGTCATCCAAACTCTTGTTGCCTTCGTTTTTATTGTTTCCCATAGTATAAACTATTTTAAGTTTAACTGAAAAAAAGCCGTTTACTCATAGTAGTAAACCATATTCTAGCCCTAAAGTTACAAATATTTAAGAAATATCAAACCTCAAAACTTATTTTTTTTAAATATTTTATAAAAAAAATAGCTTTTGCTATCTTTTTACTAAAAAAATACATTAAAAATTAAATTTATGTATATAAAATCAATATGAAAATGATTACTATCCGTCAATTAATTTTTGATTTTATTCAAAATTACCATCTAATTAAAGCGCTTCCCCAAGTAAAGCCGCTTCCAAAAGCCGCCAAACATACTAAATCTCCTTCCTTAATTTTTCCAGCTTCCCATGCTTCACAAAGTGCAATTGGAATGGACGCAGCTGTAGTATTACCGTATTTTTGAATATTATTAAAAACTTTGTCGGGACCCAATCCCATTCTTTTGGCAACAAACTGACTAATCCGCAAATTTGCTTGATGTGGAATCAACATATCTATAGCATCTGATTTAAGATTTACTGCTGTCAATGCTTCGTTGATTACTTCAGGAAATTTGGTTACTGCTAGCTTGAAAACAAATTGCCCTTCCATTTCAGGATACAATTGTCTTTCATCCATCATTTTTTGGGTAGCAAAGATTTCCCCAAACTCAATATCTTTATCAAAACCAAATCTATCTTCTAATCCTAACTTTTCTGCATGGTATCCACCGTGAGAACCAGGACTTATAAAAGCTAGTTTTTCTGCATAAGTTCCATCTGAGTGAAGTTTGGTGGTTAAGACTCCTTTATCTTTTTCTTCTGTTGGCTGAATAACTGCTGCTCCTGCACCATCTCCAAATATTACCGTAACATTCCTTCCTTTTGTACTAAAATCTAATCCCATGGAGTGCATTTCTGAGCCAACTAAAAGTATGTTTTTATACATCCCCGTTTTCACAAACTGGTCTGCAATAGATAAACCATAAATAAAACCAGAACACTGATTCCTGATGTCTAAAGCGCCAATTTCAGTTTTGGTGATGCCTAACTCTCTTTGCAATAATACCCCACAACCTGGGAAATAATAATCTGGACTAAGGGTAGCAAAAATGATAAAATCAACATCTTCTGCGGTAATTCCTGCTCTTTCAATCGCAATTTTAGCGGCCTTGGTTCCTAAAGTTGCGGTAGTCTCCTTATGCTTTTCAGCGTACCTACGTTGCTTGATGCCTGTTCGTTCTTGAATCCATTCATCTGAAGTGTCCATTACTCTGGTTAAATCATTATTGGTTACCACCTTTTCAGGGACGTAATGGCCGATTCCTGCAATTTTTGAATTTAGCATTTTCTGTTTTTTTATTTGAAATTTTGACATATTTATCAAAGTAGTTGACATTTATATAGTCCCAACGGGACGACATTTTCTAACCTAGGGCGTATGCCCTAGGGGCATTAATAAAAGCACTACCTAAGGCAAAGTAAAATAATTAATTAGCCATTTATGAGTTCCTCTTTTTTACTAGCATCCCGTCCGCTATGCGGTTCACCCATACGGGCTTATGTTGAAAATGCCTGCCTCTGCCGGCAGGCAGGCTCGCCATAGCGG
>CALLVC010000601.1 GCA_938010785.1 uncultured Saprospiraceae bacterium | reverse complement strand
CTTTTCCTGGTAAGTGGATATTTATTTCTACAATACTTCCTTCATGTACCTTAGCATCTTCTAACTTTAGGAATACTTCCGCTTTGACTATTTTGTCATAAAAAGTGCTTAACTTATTTACCTTTTTCTCAATTAATGATTGTAAGGAACTCTTAACCTCAAATGGCGCATGAATTTGAATTTTCATATTTTTTATTTAAATTAGCAATAAGATAATATTAGTTAATTTTTTTGACATACGCTTAAATTATTTAAACAACGGATTTCGAGATAGCTTTTACAAAATCTTCTAAATCAAGTGCATTCACACACATTTCCTTAGTCAACATTCCTTTTCTAGCTGCCAATGTTCCGTAGTGAATATCATGTATGCCTTTAGTGCTATGTGCATCAGGATTAATAGAAATTTTAACCCCTTTTTCTATGGCATAGGGAATCCAAGTCCAATCTAGGTCTAACCGATATGGATGGGCGTTCAACTCAATATATACACCATTGGCCGCACAGGCATCAATCACCTTTGGGTGGTCAATGGGGTAGCCTTCTCTTGAAAGTAATAACCTGCCCGTAGGATGACCCAACATGGTAGTATAAGGGTTTTCTATCGCCTTTATAAGACGGATAGTCGCTTTGTCTTTATCCATTTTTAGATTGGAGTGCACAGAAGCAATAATGAAGTCAAATTGCTTTAAAATGTCCTCCTCATAATCTAAGGCGCCACTACTTAAAATATCAGATTCGATACCTTTTAATATTTTAAAATTTGCTCCATAAGTTTGATTCAACTGGTCAATTTCTGCCCATTGTTGATGCAATCTATCTGGTTTCAAACCATTCGCATAAAAAGCAGATTTTGAGTGGTCTGTAATGCCAATATATTGATAACCCAGAGATTGACTATAGTCCGCCATTTCTTTTACGGTATTCAATCCATCACTATAAGTCGTGTGGGAGTGAATGACTCCTTTGATGTCTGTTTCTGCTATTAAAGTTGGTAAGTTACCTGCTTTGGCAATGTCTAAAATCGTTGATTCTTCTCTAAGTTCTGGGAGAATGTAGGGTAGGGAAGCGGCTTTGAAAATTGCTTCTTCCGTAGCGATTTCTTTAAATGTTTTAATTGAAGACTGTTCTAAAAATGCATCAATAAATGGTTGGTTGCCAGAAAACCAAAAGAGCTTAGACCCAAATTCGTTCACCCCACAATGATATATTTTTATCGGGGTGCCATGCTCCGTTTTTGCATTAAAAACTCCTTTTTCTTCGGTCTGTAAGCTTAATTTTTCTGCATCAAAAATAGCATTAATCGGTTCATCGGATGCCACCAAAATTTCAATATTATTTAAGATGGGGTTCAATCGACGAATGGCCCCTGTTAATTCAATTTTGGCACTTGGCAATTGCTCCTTTAAATTAACTACTAATTCATTGGCCTCTGCTTCTAAAGAAGCATAATGAAAGGAATCTTTACTTTTTAAATAGTATTTCAATTTATTTTTTAAATCTTCTTGTGTCTTTTGCCCAAAGCCTTTGGCTTCAATCAGTCTGTTTTCTCCACAAGCATATAACAATTCTCCAATCGTTTCAATTTCCATCTCTCTCCAAATGACTTCTACCTTTTTAGGACCAAAGCCCTTAATTTTAAGCATTTCCAAAACGCCTGGAGGTGTTTTATCGGCATATTTTTGATAAGTCGCCATTGCTCCATTGTCCAATAATTCTCGGATTTTTCCGCTGATGGCTTTACCAATACCTTTTAAGTCATTGATTTCTGCATCAGACATTTCTGTCAGTGGTGTTCCCAATTTTCTAAGGGTAATATAGGCACTCGAATAAGAACGAATCTTAAACTTATTCTCCTTATGGAGTTCCATTATTTTGGCGAGGTCTTGAAAAGCGTTAGCGATTTCTTTATTGGTCATTTTGTGTAGTTTAGAATGGATAAAAGCCGTCCAGATTAGTACCGCAAAACTAAGCTAATCTTTCTAAATCTTCTAATCATCTTTCCGCTAATAATCCTTATCCCATTTTAAAAATCCGTGGGGAATTAAAATCCGTGGGGAAATTTTTGTAACTTCCTAGCCTGCCCCGAAGCATTTCGGGGTTACTTGATAAATTTAGAAGCAATCATACTTTGTAGTAAGATAAAAATAAATTCAGATTCTTTAGAGTCAAAGAATTAAGATAAGTCGTTTAAAGTGAACCACTTAGTTATCTTATTTCTTTGACGAGAATCTAAATTTATTTTTATCGCGTTTCTTTACTCGAACACTTTTATTTTTTCACGCTATTAAAATAAAAAAAACCGTGTACCAAATTAATGATACACGGAAAACTTATTATCTAGGAATTATTAGTGTTAATTTTAAAAGGTTTTTTACGGCATATCGTGAATCCAATGCCGTGAACCGTAAATTGATAAAATTTAACCATTCGCTTTTTTTAGCTCTAGCTGCTTTCTTATATCATTCGCTTTTTCTTCCGTCAAATCATAATCGTACATCACCCACATAGCGATAAGCGTCCCAACAATTGGGAATATAGTATAAAACATTCTCATGCCTGTCACTGCTCCTTCTGGTTGAGTGGCAGCATCTGGCGTAAAGCCTACCCATGACATAAAAACCCCACTTAATAAACCAGCAATGGCAAATCCAAATTTAACCATCCACCAATAAATAGCACCAAAAATACCTTCTCTCCTTTTGCCTGTATTTAATTCATCTAAATCACAAATATCTGCGGTCATCGACATCATCAAAGTAAAAAGACCACCTATTCCGAAGGAGAAGAAGGGTAGTGCAATTAAAAATAAATAGGGCTTGCCCGGAACAAACAAGAACCAAAACATAATATATCCTATAATGGAAATTCCTTGGGATATTAGAAAGGTTCGCTTCTTTCCTATTTTTTTAGACATTCTAGTAACAATCGGGATGACGATAAACGTTGTCGCTAAGGCACCAATACAGCCGTGTAAAGTTGGCCACGGAGAAGCCGCACCTGCATCTCCACCAAACATATAGTAGACTATAATAAAGAAAGAAAATGCTGCGATGGTATTAAAGGAGTTGTAAATTAAAAAAGTAGAAATACATAACTTTCTGAATTCTTTTATACTAAAAGCCTCTATAAAACCCTCTTTAATGCTTTTTAAACTGTTTCCTATATTCTTTAGATTTAATGGTTCGTAGCTTTCTTCGTTTATGGTAGATTTGCTTTTGATAAAAATCGCAGGAATCATCGCAAAAATCATACAGGTCACGGCGACCCATATTGATAAGTCTCTACATCCTGCTGCAGCATCTGGAAACCATTCAGGGTCGTACAATATCACCCAAAACCAAGGCGCAATTACCCATGCCCATTGACCAATCCATTGAGCTACCGCCATAATATTTGTTCGCTCGTGGAAATCATTACTCATTTCATAGCCCATTGCCACATAAGGAACACTAAAAATGGTTAGGCCCAAGTAGAAGAAAAACGACCAAATCATAAAATAGGTAAAATTATACATGAGGCCATTTTCTGGATATAATTGCCACATGAAATAATAGGAAATACCCATTAGAATTGCTCCAATAAATACATATTGTCTTCTTCTTCCCCATTTTGAACGGGTATTATCGGATATGAAACCCATAATTGGGTCGGTAAAACAATCGAATATTCGAGGGAAAAAGTACACAATACCCCATAAAAAAGGTGGAAAACCTAGTCCTTGGACCAATACGACCATAAAAATCCCTAAGGCTGCTGGAAACATTTGATTGGCTAACATCCCAAATCCAAAGGCTATCTTTTGTCCAAAAGGGACGGTGCTGACTGCTGTTTTATGTTGACTCATAATTTTTCGTTTTATTTTGTACTGACAAAGTTATTTGACCTGTACAGATAAATTTTTACTTGAAATTGATAGGTATTTGAAAGCAAAAAAGGAATCAATTTAGCAGTAAATTTTTGATTAGCAAGAGGCTTCTTCCCCGCTGGCGGGGATTGAGGGGTGGAATTTCGCTAAGTTTAGCATTTTCCACCCTCCGACTCTTTTGGCGCTGCTTTTTTGCTACCAGCAAAAGCTATCCCAGAGCGGGAGAGAACATCCTACAAATTCAAAACATTTTGCTAAAATGAACTAAAATTTTACTATAAAAAATCATTATCTTTTTATCTGCAAAAGTCGAATTTACTCGTCGTACTACTGACTTACTAATTTTACTTTAGTTGGCGGCAAACTCACTTCTTTAAGTAGAGCCTCTTTGTTTCCATCATAAGTTTTTGTAATTGGTTGTCCTCCTCTGCCTAGCCCTTCAAAGACACCTTTATCGACTAAATCCCAAAGCGCATATTTTGCCTTCCCGTCAATGGTAAACAAGCCAAAGAAATTTTCTGAACCTGCTGGATTCTTTTCATCTTTCCAATTTTCATTAAAGGCTTCAAAGTAGAAACACGCCATGCCTTTTTCCTTGGTCCAATCTCGCATTAAATTGTAGTACAAACCTTGTTTGTATTCGTCCGTTGCTTTGGTGCCATTTTCTCCATAGAATCCATTAGAGGAAGATGCCCAACCCGTTTCACCTATATGAATCGGTTTCTCAACACCAATACTTTTCATATAGTCCACGGTTTTTTGATATTGAGAAATACCAAAATCTCTGGCGCGAGCCATAGCTACATCCATTTTTTCTATATCAGAAAGCGTTTCCTCTCCGTCAAAAACACCCCAGAAATCTGGATTGTAATGCGTTTCATGCATTGGATATATGTGCAAAGAAATAAAATCCACTGCGGCTATTAATTTCTCTAAATCTTCTTTGTGGTATTCTCCGCCACCGCCGCCCCAAGCTGCAAAATTATCTGAACTTGTGACCCATAAATCTTTTGATAACTCGCCTTTCGCTTTTAAATTTTGCAGATGATTGACCCATTTTAAAATAACGTCTGCTTGTACATGATAGGCTGCTGCCCATTTGACCATTGCTTCATTTCCAACGGCTATCACCTTTACAATGTCTGGATATTTCTTTGCCAAAGCGACTGCTCGTTCTATCTCTCCACTATTGCCTTCGACGTCTTCTGCGTAGTGATTTGGCTGTTCCGTCCATGCGTTTTCACAATTTATCCATGCCCCCAACATAACATACATTTCAAAAGTCGGGTCTTCTTTTTTTAATTGATGAATGGCTTCTAAAACATTGCCTGCATGTGGAAATGGCACTTGCACATTATAAGTCCTTAACATCCCAACGCCCATCGCAGAAAGAATTTTCATATCTTCTTTTAGCTCTGCTATAGTTGGTTGAATCTCCCGTGAATTTTGTCGGTATCCACCATAGGAAATTGCTAAATATGCTGGATTTCCTAGAATTTCCTTAGCTGATAATTCTTTTCTTGCAGGAGCTGCATTTGCTTCCTCTTCCACTTTAGGTCCATTTCCACAAGCAAAAAGTAACATCAGAAATGATAGAAAGACTATGGATTTTATGCTAGTAAATAGGTGATATTTTATTTTCATTTTAAATCTTCTGGATTAATGTTTACAATAATTAAGGTTATATTTCCTGTTCTATCAAAAATCTGTTTACTAGTTGTAATATCCAAAGTTGTAGAAGCTATTAAAGTGCTATTTTCATTGTTTTCAATTATATTTAAACCACCTTTAGTTGATAATTGATAGATAATAGGCACTTGGCAATAGGTAAAGCAAAGTGAGTTTTTTGCTAACTTTATTTGTTGTGTTGTTCCTGCAATATCTATATACTCAAATACAGAGGCAGTTGTCAGAAATTCTTCCTTTCTTAATAAAGATGGCGCAAAATGTAGCTGACCAGCTTTCACAAATACCCCTAATTCTCCAAATCTGCTTAAGATATCTTCCTTCACTTGTCCTGTCATACCAGGCTGTTGTGCGCCTCTACCTGCTGGTGTGTGAGAATAGGGGTCAGTTGGGAAAGCACCGTATAGCTGAGGTGATTTGTGGACACCAATTCCTGCATTGATTTCGTAATAATGTTCCAACAATCTACCGATAGTTTCTTCGCTTTCCTTGTCCGCTATTGCTTTTAAACAACATTCTTGTACAGCTAGCAATAACTTTGAAACCATGTGCCAATAGATAGAACCTAATCCTTCATATCCAAAGAAAGTACCTGACCTTCCTGTAAATGCTTTATGATTAAATACTTCCTCGAAAATTTGACCTACCAAGACTTTATCTTTTTTGATTGCTGAAGCATATCCAGTTTCAGCCATCTTATCTAGAGCTTTATTCAAATCATTAGCATTTCTAAAATTGCCATTGAAATGGTAATGCCCTTTGACATCTTTTTCAATAATCTGAGTATTCCCATCTGCTACCAATTTTTTCAATAGTTTGCTCTTGGCAACTTGGTCCGCAGATATTCTATTTTTAGCAATAAATCCGGGTAAATCCTTATTTGGATATAGAATATAACTGTATTGGTCTTCTCTAAATAATTGACTATTTTTTAAGCCATCTAACACTGCCAAAGCTGCTTTGGAAGAAAGATAGCCAGAGCTTAAAACAGCCACTTGTCCCTCTAGCATTTCACTCAAATAGGCGACAGAAACTTCTTTATCATTTTCTACAGTCATTAAATTATAGGCGTGATATAAATCATCACTTCTTCTATTGGCTTCGATAGAATGGTCTAAGTATTGCAAACTTAGTTGGACAAATTGCTTTAGCTTTTTTAAACTAATTGACTTCTTTTTGCCAGAGAAAGATTTTTTATAAATTTTCTGCCGATAGTCACTAGCTGCTTGACCGAGCGCATCCAAAACTACTTTTCGCTTTTTATCATTGATTGGACCAGCTAATAAGTCAGTATGTTTGTCAAAAGTATTGACTACTTGCTTAAAGAATTTGATAAGTTCTACCGATACTTCTACTTCTTTGATAGCTGTTTCCTTGAAAAGATTATCAAAGAAATTTAAAAAACGTCTTAAATAATAGAGCGTCACCATCGACACGCCATTACCTACTAAAGCATTATTGGCATCATTCCATTCTGGTCGCTGCGTATTCATCCAAATGCCACCTTCTGGAATAAAGTTGGACAGTTTAGCTAGAACAGATGCCAATATTTTTTCGATGAAATTAACCTTATAAATACGGCCATCTTTAGACTGCAATAATGCGCCATCTGCTCCCATTTCATTTCTTAGCTGTCGGATTTTATGGTCTAAGTCGTGGTCAAAATCAATGGTATCTTTTGAGTTTATCATTATCGCAGCGTGCTCCTTAATTTTGTAAGGAACATTGGCGTAAACGAATAGATTTTTATCAAAATAATTATTTAAACTGCCCGGAGCATGCTTTTCAATAAATTCTAAAAATTTCAATAAATAGATAATCTGGTGGTCACCCCAATAGCCGATGTAAGACCAAGGGTCATCTGCTTCAATTGCTTCCCAATCAAAACCATCCTTTGTTACTCGATAAGGGTTGTATCCATCGAAAGTAGAAGCATTCAAAAATTTATGAATCATACTCTCCATAAATTCAGGGTAGGCGTGTGCTAAGGCTTCCCAATTCTGGAAAATGTCCCGCCAGTTTCCTTGATAATCTAAGATTTTTGACCCGTCTACTTCACTCCTCGTATTAATAGAAAACTTATTCCAAGGTCTACTTGGGTCTCCATGCCGTCTACTAAACTTAAGGGGCATATACTCTAAACACAACCGCTTAAAGTCACTGTCGTCACTTTTGGCAGCTATTGCCTTTAGCTTAGCTAAGGTGAATTGTGCAGGAAGTTTCTTTATGATTGACTCATGATTTTTAAAAACTGCTTTATTGGCTTTTGCCATATAAGTACTGAAATCCCACTTTTCTATTTGATAATTATTATCAAATATCCCACCTCTCATGATATTAAAAAGGGTATTGGCAAAATGTCTTGTATCTCTGAACTTATCAGCAGTCAACTGAATCCCATCTGAAGCAGCATTTAATTCAATTAACTGTTGAGTGCCTCGTTCAATATCTTTTTCAATAATTTGAGCTAAATTCTTTTCTTTTGAAATGGTTGCTGAGATTCTAGCAACGTCAGCATGATTTTGGTTGACGTTGGCAATAATCATCCATTTTTTCTGTGCTTTCGCAGGAAGCTCTATATTCGCATTGATAAAATAAGCTCCTTTTTCTGCCTTAACATCTACTTCTTCTTGAATCAGTCTTCTTTTCCGAAAATGATTTAGTTGTAAGGAAGACAGTAAATATTTTGGATTGTCAAAGCCAAGCGACCAAGCGATATTAGCTTTAAGCGCTTCACTCGGTTCTGCTTTATCCACTATAATGGCACTCAAGGCAAAAATTCCTAGCCCTGTCTCTTTTTCTAATTCACTTCTTTTATAAGCATCCACCAAATTACTAATGGCATTTTGCTGTCCACTTTCTACTCCTGATGGAATAATATTCTGAATCCCATCAACTAAATAAATGCTTACATTATCTCCTGAATTATTTAATAAGGTAGATTTCCTAACAAAGCCAAATTCATTACTAGAACACCATTGATACCTGTAACTTAATTCAAGGTCATGATTGATTTCTTCAAAAATTAATTTATTTCCATAAATATTTTTGTACAAATTTCTAGTTGTTCGATACATTCCATCAAACCTTTCGGAGAAAGGCTCCCATATTTGATTGTCGCCTTGAGGGTCTACGATAAATATACTCTTACTTCCAGTAAGCTCAGAAGATTCTGTAATTTTATCAGAGGTATAATAAGGAAATAAAGCATATTCTGAATTTTTCCTGCCGGCAGTCAATCCTCCATTACTGGCAATAAACATCCAATGATTCGAGTCGCTCACGATGCTCATGAAAAATGGGTCCATCGCATCGGAATTCGAGATTTTGAAATAACTTTCGTTGTCAATGGTTACTTGACTTATTTCAATCGGTAGGTCTGTTTCCGTTGCTTGCTTCGATTCTAAGACATTCATCATTTGTTGGTTTCTTAATTTTTTAATCAATTAGAAATTTATGGTTCTAAACTTTTAGATAGGACTTGAATGATTTGTTGTAAAGTAACTTGGTCGTTTTTTCAAAACAAATGTAGGGTAATTTATGTAATATCAAATATTCTAGACTACTACTATACTACTACAGATGCCAAAAAAGACTACATCTTAGTTTTCTTCCTAGTTACTTTATATTTAATAAATGTTTAATATTGTGGAATGAGAATAATTGTAATGAAGTAATTGTAGTAATTTTTAAAACGTTGATTTATAGATGTTTGAATCTAAAAAATTAGTGACGTGTATGGGTATTTCACAATATAAAAATATAAAGTAGGAATTTTTATTTATAAAATTTAAATTCTGTGCCTACTTACCTATTGAAAATTTCGCTACGTTATTTTTATTTTTTATAAAACAAGAGAATCAAAGCTGGCAAGAGTATTAAATCTGCTGTTACTGCGAATATTAGACACAAACTTGTGAAAAATCCAATATAAAAAGTTCCAGAAAAAGAAGAAAGCGCTAAGGTTAAAAATCCACCAGATAGAATTAGAGAGGTAACTATAATAGCTTTTCCTGTGGTTAAAAATGTATTTCTAATAGACTCTTCTACTTTTTTACCTTTACTTAATTCTAACCGAAGTGTACTTAGGAAATGGATTGAATCATCTACTGCAATACCAAAGGAAAGGATAAAAATAATGGCTGTAGGAATTTTTATGTCGATGTCCATATAACCCATAATTCCCGCTATAATTAAAAGTGGAAGTACATTGGAAATCATTCCAATAATTGACATTTTAAGAGAACGAAACATAACTCCTACTAGAATCATAATAAACCCGATACAGAATATCAAACCATTCAAAACATTAAAAGCGACATTATACCCATTCATGTCATTCAAATGGACAGACCCTGTATATTTATAATCAAAAATTTCTGTTAAGTTTTGTTCCGCCATGAATTCATCTAGATGACCGTTTCTAATTCGGGCTTCATGACTACCTATATCTGCGATTTTTCCAGATAATCGAGCATTTCTTTCATCTGGCGTATAGACAGTTGGAAAATTCGCAGTACGCTTACTATTTTTCTTTATTTCCTTGACTAGTTTATTTATTTTTCGTTGAGAGGTTGGTATTTTAAAATAGGCTTCATTCCCTCCATGGTCAATCCGATTACTGGCTTTAATAACACTCACGGGGCTAAACCAGTAGTTATTGCCAAATTCGGACTCCATAAATTTTTCCAGCTTTTCCATTGCCAACAATACATCTTTGTCGAAGATACTCTTCGTACTGTCTTGTAGACTTAAAGCCAATTCATATTGCCGTGTACCAGAAAAACGTTCTTCAAAAAAGCCAGTAGCCACTCTACCTGCATCCATATTTTTCAGGTCTTCGACTAAGTGGTTATTAATTTTTAATTGAGTAGTGCCATAAATACTTAACCCTGTAATGACCAATGCACCTAACACAATAGCTTTTGGATGCTTTTTAACCCACAAGAAGATATTGTATAAAAATGGTTGCCAAACTTCTTTTAATTGTTCGGGAGCTAAGGAATAAGCAGGCTTATATAAGATAAGCATCGCTGGGAAAAGCGTATAGGTTAGAATAAATGCGAATACCAATCCTAGAGAAGCATAGATTCCTAATTTTACTAGTGGGTCAACGTCTGATGTGGTTAGGGTTAAAAAGCTAAGAATGGTCGTCAAGGAAGTGAATATTGTAGCAAAACCTACTTCTCGAATAGAAGTATGAAGTGCATCCATCTTCTCAATTCCTTTCCTAATTAATAATCTATATTTTGTGAAAAGGTGAATGACATTTGAGATGCCAATAATCATCAAAATAGTGGGGATGATATTAGAGATAAAATTGATGGATTCTCCTGCCCAAATCATTGTACCCATAGCCCAAACAACGGTGGTAATAATTACAATCAATGGCATCCAAATACTCCAAAGTTTCCGATAACTAAGGAATAAGAAAAAGATAATCATAATTATTGAAGAGCCTACAAATAACAAAACCTCGCTTTGAACTAAAGAGGTATAGGCTGTTTGACTAAAGCATTTTCCCGCATAATGCGCCTCCTTAAAGCCAATTTCATTAATTAGATTATCGACTTTGTCTACTAACCCTTTACAACCTTCCACCCCTAACTTTGGTTTTTGACCTAAAATTAGACCCACAGATTTTCCATCTCGGGCAAAGAGACGGTCTACTAGCTCATAATGCCTATATATGCGGGCACTATCAGAAGCATACTTTTCTGGGTTATCTATGGTAATATATGGCTTTGTAATTACGCCGCTAGAAAAGGGCGTTTTCCTTAGGATATTTATGGTAGTAGGAGAGTAGACAGAAGTGATTTCTTCCATTTTCCTCAATTCTTGACTTAACTTATCAATCTTTTGTAAGAAATCTTGTTGGAATATTCCTTCTTCGTTGTATAAACCAATTAAAACGAAGTCGTCATCCCAAGCATATTTTTCACTATAGTCTAGGAAAAAATCTGTTTCTGCACTATTTTTAGGAAAAAACTTAGTGAGGTCGTAGTCGAACTTAATATCCTGAAAACGAAATAGTTGCACTACCGTAATGACAATAACAATTGCAATAATTATTTTACTATTCCGACGATACATTAACTGGTTTAATTTGTTCAGATTTTCAAATTCCGCGCAAATATCAGAAAATTGTACCTAAAATTGTAAGAAGAAAGAAAATAAGTTGCAGCTAGTTTTGAAAGGTATTAAAAGAAACTTAGGATGGTTGCTTAAATATACCTTCTAATTAGGACAAAAAAACATTTTCTTGTGACTGTTCTATATAGAACAACCACAAGAGATTCTTTCAGTTTTACATTTTATTGGAGCGGATTAATTAGGCAGCCATTGCATCAGTCTGCATAATCCCAAATATATTTTGCTCTAAATCTTTAAAGTAGGCCATCCATCCTATTCCTGGTACAGGAAATTTTGGTACAATTACTTCTCCACCTTCTTTTCGAATATGAGACAGCGTAGTTGTTACATTTTTAACCTCAATGGCATTTGTCAATGATTGTGCTGATTTGGCTTTTCTTATAAAAGGATTGCCAAAAATTTGGTGTTCCGAAGATTCAACTCTTGCGGTCCATTTTTTATGATTTTGAGAAGGTTGAAAAGTCCATCCAAAAACTTGATTATAAAATGCAATAGATTTTAAAGGAGTGGTTGCTGGTACATCAAATTTGGTTACTCTATACATCTCTATAAATTTTAAATGAAATGAATGATTGTTTATTTTATAAGACAAATGTAACTCAAATTGTTTTGAAATAAAAATAAAATTAAACAAAAAATGTAAAAATATCTTTTTGGTATATTTTATAACGTTGATTTCTTTATGTTTCTTATATGATGTATGATGTAAGTGATTATAAATCAATGAATTGTGAATTATTCGCTATTATTGATAAGAAAGTAGTAAACTTAAAACTTTTTGATGGATATTTTAAAATGGTTGGAAAAGACCCAATAAACTGGTAGGAGAAGCAAGAATTTAATAAGTATCTGAAGTTGAAATTTGTTATTTTTTGGTAGGTATTCCGTGTTTTCTTATTCCTTGTTCGATTTGTTGAAGGGAATAAAAAAACACGGATTTCTTTATTAATTTAATCACATCCCATTTGATTCTTCGCCAAAGGGTCATTGAAAGGAAAACAATTTCCAGAAAATATACTTGATGGAATATATCGATTAAGCTCTCTATCATAAAGTGCTTCTTCAATAAATTCGGTTATTAGGGTAACTTCTTCTTCGGTTAATCCTAATGGCTTAAATTCAGGAGATAAATATTCATCAGGAACTATTGCATTTTCTTTTTCAGCTTTATTTTTATAAGCTATCATATCCCTTATTGAAAAGATACTACTTCCATGACCATAAAATGGAGAATCTTTTAGATTATATAATTGAGGAATCTTGAAGGCATACAAGTCTTCATCTTTTCCTGTAAAACCTCCTCTACCTAATCTTTCTTTATCGGTCATAGACACTTTAAAGGATTCATGACTAACTTGAACTAAATCCATTAACCCAATAGCTTCAAAATCCATTTTGTTAAGCGCAGGACCTGTATGGCAATTAACACATTCTCCTTTTCCAAAAAACAAAATGGCTCCTTCTTTTTGAGTTTGACTCATAGCACTAGACTCGCCCTTTAACCATCTCTGGAAAGGGGACTTATTAGCTAACAAAGTTCTTTCATAAGCAGCTATTGCCAAACCTGCACGTTCTTTATCATATCGTTCGTCTATATCTACAAATGGAAAAGCGGCATCAAAAAGTTGTTTGTAACCAGAAGTAGTCAAGAATGCGTCGTCCATACCCATTCGGTGAACGCCCAATCCGGCAATTGCTTGCGTTTCTGTTCCTTCATATCCTAAGAAGTTAGTTTCGATTGGTGTACCATATACCCATCCATCATCCGTGTTTTCATTAACACCTGTTGCGCCAAACTGACCATTCCACAGTTGTGCTTCTTGATAAGCTACGTGAAGGGTAGTGGGAGAACGAATAGGCTGGACATCTAACGAATCTCCCTCGTAGAGACTTCCACGGACTCTACCTTCTCCGTTATACCCAAAGCCAATTCCACCTTCTCCGATTCCTTGAAATCGACCTGCTTGAAAACCTGCCGAAGCAAAGTGACAAGAGGCACAAGAATACGTACCAGTACTAATTGGATTTTTAGGATGAATGGCCAATCCAGTTTCATGATATAATAATTTTCCTAATTCTACCTTTTCTGCGGTTACTGGATTTTTTGGATCACTAGGTATATTTTCATAGTCATCACTATTTGGTAAGGTGAAGAAAGATTTCCCTTCGTTATTAGAAGCAGCGTTTAATAGTGTCTCAATTTCGGAATCTAAGTATACTTCGCTTTGAGTGTTATCTTTATTACAGCCAATTGTTAGGATAGAAAGAGAGGCTAAACAAAAAAAGATTTTGAGTAAGTTTTTCATGAATATTAAATATTTAGGTTTGGTTGGAGAGGGGGACTCTCAACAAAAGGGAGGAGATATTAATACATTGCTGTGCAATTCTTGTACCAAAAGAACTAAATTAGAAGTGGAATTTTAATGTGGGTAGCTATTCGAAAAGACAACAAATAAAATTGGCGAGAAAATCTGGAATTTAAGACTTAATATTTGCGGAACTTAGAATCTTTTTCTGGGGCAATATGTTGAAAGTCAAGTGGTTCTTTCAATTTGGTATATCCTTTTTTTATTACATACAATCCAATCAAAGCAACAGCTAAGCCTAAGCCTAAAGCGGACTCACCTCTTGCCTGTGCAAATAGCAGAATAAAAATTCCTAACAAGAGAGCGACACCGCCTAACATGATTTGCGTTTTGTATCTATATTTAACTTGTTCGGTAAGATTATATTGGACGATAAAATCATTGACCAAAGACCGCATTGATTTTTGGTCTTTTGCGTTCAAGTGGTGGATAGGGATAACTTTTAAAATTTCCTCATAGTCTTTTCCGTCATAGGCCATTCTACGACTCTGCAAGGCTATTTCTTCATAATTTTGATTGGACATTTGATTAGACTTTTAGAAATGAAATGCCAAATTAATAATTATGTAACAACTTGTCAAAATTTTCTTATTTGTCCATCATGCTTCATGTTTTTTAGGTTTTTATTTGCAAAAACAGCAGTATTCAACTAATCTTTCTACAGTTCTTACATTTTTATATTTCCTACTTCAACTATACATTGTTGCTCATCTAAAAAATATTACTCACTTCTGAACTAACAGTACTGTCTCAGATTCTTTAAATCCATTGATATTATTGGATACTTCTGAAAAAGTAATAACTTCTACCTTAAACCCTACTTGCTGTAACCTCGATTTCAAACCATCAACCGAATATATTCTAACATGGTCATATTGACCAAAATGTTTTACCCTTTCCTCTGGAGTTTGAATATTTGAATTTTCATAAGTCGTTCCTATTCTAAAAGGTGTTTGTATTAATCCATATCCTCCTTTTTTAACAACTCTAAATAATTCCTGCATGGCGGCCGCATCTGCTGCTATATGCTCCAATACATGATAGGCAATGAACAAATCATAGGTTTCATTTTTGACAGGAATCTTTGTTATATCATATTTCGCATCTGCAATAAATTCATCTTCATAATCCGAGCTAGTATACTGAATATTAGGTAGTTGCTTTATTTTTTTATGTAAACCAAAAGGAGGGGAAAAGTGAAGAATCTTGCCTTCCAATAATTTTTTGTCTACTAGTATTTGATATAATCTTCTAGTCCTTGGCAAACTGCCGCATCTAGGACATAAAAGGTCGTTATTAGGTAATTTTAAAAATGTTTTGAGTTTTGCTTTACATAAATTACAAGCATAATCATTTCCTTTGTAGAAAAGGTAAACCACATTTCTAAACGTAGATTTATACTTCCTACTTATTTGCTTTGGAACGATAGCTTTAGTAATGTTTTTTAGTATTTGATACATGTTCTTCTTTACAAAATGTTACTAAACCTTATACTTTCTGTGATATTTCTGTGATACTTAAAACGTAATTTTGTAAATGTAAAAGATAAGTACATTTAACTAATCACCAATAGACGATAACCATAAATATGGGCACAAGGTAGAATTTTTTATTAATAAGAGATGAAGAAAATTTGGGACCACCATTGGATTTTCGTTTTCTAACTTATAAAAAGTAAATGCCCTAAATTTGTGTAGTCACCAAATCAAAGTTTTTGATAATTACTTTTTGGAGATTCATCGTATATTACAAATATATCTTGACGTGGTAGTAAGCAACTCGAAAGTAAAGACTGTTGTAAGATTTTTAAATAAACCAAAAATTGCCGATACGGCTGACTTGACTATGAAGAAAGTATTAGTTGTTGAAGATGACCCCAATATTATTAATTTACTTGAAATCCATTTAACTGATTTAGGTTGTGAAGTGGATAAGGCTTTAGATGGAAATTTAGGATTAGAGAAAGGATTAAATAACAAATATGACTTAATTCTCTTGGATGTGATGTTGCCATATAAAGATGGGATTGAAATTTGTCGTACCCTAAGAGCGAAGGATGTTACAACTCCAATATTGATGTTAACAGCTCGTTCTGAGGAAATCGACAAGGTATTGGGCTTAGAAATGGGGGCAGATGATTATATTACAAAACCTTTTAGTATCAGAGAGTTTTTGGCGAGGGTCAAAGCAGTTTTTCGTAGACTAGATTTAATGGAATCTGTAGAAACAAAAACAGTCGAAAAGAATACCCTTTTAGATTTTGGGTATTTAAAAATAGATACGGATTTAAGAAAAGTAACCATCAAAGAAGAAAGAGTCGAATTATCCCCCAAAGAATTTGAATTGTTGATTTTATTGGCAAGTAGCCCCGGTAAAAGTTACGACCGGTCCAAATTATTAAACATTGTTTGGGGATATGATTTTGACGGTTTTGAACATACTGTCAATTCTCATATCAACCGACTTAGGAATAAAATTGAACCTGATATTCAAAAACCTACCTATATTTTAACAACATGGGGAGTAGGGTACAGATTTAATGAAGAACTATAAAAAAGTACAAGAAACTCGGAATTTACTTTTTGTCTATATTAATTGGGAATTATGAAGTATTTATTTTTAAAAATATCCGCCATTTTATTGGGTTTATTTTTGATTTTGGGAATAGTGTTTGTCGGATTAACAGGTTTTTTTGCAAAAGAATATTTGCAAGAAACCAATCAGATGTTATATGGAGGCATTGCCGATAAAATGATTAAGGAGGTTACCCCTTTGGTAGATGGCCGAGTGGATACTATGGCGGTTCAAAAGATTATCAATTCTAATATGGTGATTAACCCAAGTATCGAAATTTATTTATTAGATACAGAGGGAAAGATTATTACCTACGTAGCTCCAGAATCGAAAATTAAGTCTGAATCTGTAGATTTAGCACCCATTAAGACTTTTGTCAATAAAAAGAAATTTACCTTCATTAAAGGGGATGACCCAAGGTCGCCTGGTGTTCAAAATGTTTTTTCTGCGGCAGAAATTAAAGATAAATCGACTAATCAGTTGCAGGGGTATTTGTACATTGTCTTGGCGAGTGAGGAGCAAATGTCTATTGCTACCTATTTGATAGAATGTTACGTACCAAAAGTTGGTATTTATTTATTTACAGCAGCGCTTATTACTGCGATGATTATTGGCCTAATTGCTATTTGGTTCCTAACTAAAAACTTAAGAAGATATATTGAAACGGTAGGCAAATTCAAAGACGGAGATTTGTCGGTTAGAGTTTGTAAGAATGCTAAAGGAGATTTTCCTGTTTTAGGAGAAACCTTTAATGCTATGGCAGATAAATTGGTGGCAAATATTGACGAATTAAAATCTGTCGAAAATTTGAGAAGAGAATTAATTGCCAATGTCTCTCATGATTTAAGAACGCCTTTAGCTATTATGCAAGGCTATGTCGAGACCTTACAAATGAAAGAAGATAAAATAAGTACAGAGGACCGGCAGAAGTACTTAAATATTATCTTAAATAGCTCTGAAAAATTATCAGATTTAATAACACAACTTTTTGAGTACGCTAAATTAGAGGCAAGACAAATCGAGCCCAATAAAGAGCCTTTCCAAATGACAGACTTAGTGGCGGATGCTTTTTCAAAATATCAAGTTTTAGCCGAAGAGAAAGACATTACGGTTAAGGTCGCTCATCAAGAAGATTTACCCGTCGTTTTTGCAGACGTTTCTTTGGTGGAACGAGTGGTGCAAAATTTAATGGATAATGCTTTGAAATTTACGCCAAAAGGAGGCACCGTTACCATAAGTTTGGAAGAATTAAAGGATGGCGTGCAAATAATGGTCGCAGATACAGGCCCTGGAATTCCAGCAGAAGAACAAGCCTTTATTTTTGACCGCTATCGTAAAATTAATAAAACGGCTACCAAATCTAATAACGGAGCTGGTTTAGGATTGGCAATTGTTAAAAAGATTTTAGAATTGCATAATGCCTCTATAAGTGTAACAAGTCAATTAAATAAAGGAACTGCTTTTACTTTTTCTTTACCTACTTACGCAAATTAGTGGTGCTCTTTAGGGTTTATTCTACAATTTTTCGTAAGGAGAGCTTCCAGAACTCTAAGTTCTGGAAGCTCTTTCCTATTTCAGAATAATGTCTATGAGGGGTTCCAATTATTTGTAAAGTTACTTGATTAATCTAGTATTCGGGAAAGTATTATACCAAGCAAACCAGAATATATTATGTGAGGGTAACTGATTCAAGGATTGATTGTTGTTAGATTGAAGTTTATCTTTCTTTAGGGTCCAAACCTTTCCATTAGCATCTTTTAGTTGTCCTTTTTTATGACTGACAAAGGAGGTTCCATTCGTTTCAAATGCTCTTGCAGCTCCTGTTTTGTCTGCAATAACCACAAATTCGGTATCCTCAATTTTGCCTGTATACCATTTCTTTCTTCGTAAATAAGCAATCGAAATAGCCAAAGGGTCTTCCTTATAATCTGGTGCTCGAATTATCAATACTTCTGCTTTATTTGCCAATTGATTACTACTTCTTGGTACAGGAAACATTAGGTCATCAGTAGCAAAATAACTAGCATAGGCAGCACCTTCTGAATAGTCTCGATTATGCCCAGTATCCAAAGATAGAACTAAAGTAGTGGGGTGTTGTTTTTTCCATTCGCCCCAAGTAGTAGTGACTAAAGGATAAGTTTCCAAAACAATATCTTTATTTGCTAAAGGCCCTAAAACAGGGCTTCCTTCAATGGTATTCCACAAGGACTGCGTCTTTTTATCATACATCAATTTATTTGACCGATATAAAAAACCACTAGTGCCTAAATCATGAAAATCTTCCTCAAAAATCATATCGTAGGCTATCACAGTACCACAAAGCGTGCAATAAACACCTGCTACTTTTGTGTCTCCAAAATCATCGACAAAAAATTCATGCCATGCTAATATCCGCTTAGGATAAGCTTTTGCAACGCCGTTGATATATGCGCCAAAAACAATGTTATTGTTACTTAAATAATTTTCCTCTTTTGCCCTTAATAATTTAGGTTGGCGGAGTGGAGGGATACCATCTTGTTTGACGCCTCCCCAGACAATTTCATCTAATCTTATATGCGAGGATTTCGCTCGATTTAGGAAATATTTTTTAAATTTTGGGTCAATGTGCTGATAGTAATTAGCTTTAAAATCTCCATAATAATTCCCATAAATGGATTCACTTTCCCATAGCCATTGGAGCCAATTTAATGGGTCTTGACCATGCGGTTGCCCTGTTTTTTTAGCTAATATTAAACTTATTTCCTTCAAGAATACTTCATCTGTACTTAATCTTAAAAACTCTACCAGCACTGGTATGAATTCAGGCTTCCATATCTTTTCTACTTCTGCCAAAATTTTAAGTTTTATCTCTGTATGCTGTTCATAAATTAGTTTTGTAAATAGTTTTAGTTTTTGATTATCGGTAATTTGGCTGGTGAAAGTCTTAGTATTTTCCGAAACATTATTTAAAGTTGATTCATCAACTACCAATTGACTTTGATAATCATTTCCAAAGTCAAAAGGAAGTTGAGAAGCCATTTTTCGGTCTGCCCAATAACCATATTCCTTGACTACTTTTGTATTTAGTATATTCCCAAATTCATTCAATTTTAGATATGGGGCAATTTTATAAAGGTAGGAGATAGCAAACGCCATTTTGAAATTACTTTCTCTAGCTGTCCCACTAAACCTTTGGCTTTCTAATCCTCCCGCCCGAACACCCTTTTCTTCAAAATGGACTTCTTTAGTATTTAAATTAACAATTTTTAAAAATTCCGGAAATTGAACTAAATATTGCCTTGGTTCCTCGGTTGTCAATAGAAGATCTTCTCTTTTGGGTGTCCACAATTTGTTGAAACCAGAATCTAATAAGGTGTCAATCTCCATTTCTAAGCCGTTTTCGGATAACCTATCCGTCAGTAAACTGTGAAAGAAAAATTTGGAACTATTTAAATAGGCATCCTCTCTGTTTTTAATGATTCTTTTTTGGGGAGTAGTCATTTTATCGACGTAAATGGCTTTGCCTGAGTAGGCAGAAGAGCCATTTTCTTTCACGGTTAACTCGGTCAATAAATAATTTATATCGTAGCCTAAATAGTCATTTTGAATCTCTATTAAATCGACGGCCGTTGTAATGAATGTTCCACCCTGATTTTCAAATCTTAATACTTCTGGATTTAGGATTTTACATTTTTCAGCTGCTTTATCTTCCCCCAAAAAGTACTTTCTAAATTTCTTGAATTGTTTTTTCCATTGATTGCTTCGTTTTGCGATTACAACGACCTCTGAAACATCAAAATAATTAGGATTTAACCAGAGGGTATCTCCTTTTTTCAGTTGAGTATATTCTTTGTATTCTACTAAGCGAGTATCATAACTGATATGACTAAGGATTAGGTCCTCTTTTATTTTATTAGGAAAGTCAATTTGAAGGTTACCTTGAAGGTCAGACACATTTCCAAACGTTGTGTTCACTAAAAATCCATGAACATCAGGAATAGGTAGCTTACTTTCTTTATCAAAAAGAAAAATATCAAGTGAGGTTGTTTGTGCAAT
>CALLVC010000600.1 GCA_938010785.1 uncultured Saprospiraceae bacterium | reverse complement strand
TGCAGGACTTTTCCTATTGGAGGCTCTATTACTATTTACCTTTATTCAAAGCATTATTACTGGTCACCACTTTCAATCCAGTTTTCTGCTCAAATCTTTTCATGGAATCATTAGCTATATTGGATGCCTGTCTAGCAGCATTTCGATTTTCTCTAAATCCTTGAGCATCATCTTTAATGGCTAGTAACCTCGTTGTTTCCTCTGCCATTATCGTATAGACCAATTCCATTGTGGACATATTATCTCTAAGGTTTTGTCTCACCAACCCTTTCAATGCCTTATACTCTTTAGTACTCAAACCAAATGTACCTTTCATAATATCATTAGTCAATAAAGCAAACTCTTCATCTTTTACATCTCTATTTTGCCATTCTTCTGTTAATTGGGTTCTAATTTCAACACTTCTGATTCTAGTTAGAATCCAGTTTTCATCATATCCTTTTTGACGTAACGCATCTTTATAACGATCCGCCAAAACAGAAGGGTCCTCCGTTTCTTCGATATATTGATTTCCAGCATTGGCTAGCCATTGTTTAAATGGTTCTGCATTTGGAGATGGAACAGATTGGATTAAGCGTAAAATTGTTTCTCGATTAGCACAATCTGTTTGCCTCATTTTACCATCAGCTGCTATCAATTTCAACCTTACGATATTTTCGTAAGGTTGATAGCCTTCGTCTATAAGTTTTGATTTTAAATCTGACCAGTATCGATTAGGATTACTTGCCTCACTTACTGCGCCGATGACATCTATTATAGAATATAAAGTTTCTCCGTCATCCTCTGTAGTTCGAATATTAAAATTATCAAAATTTAAAACTTCCATGTTCAAATAAGTTTAAGTTCCGTGAATAAGGTTATCAATGAAGTATTCCATAATTAATGACTACTCCCCTACCCTATTGATTTTCTCTTTTGTCCTTAATTTTTTATTCTTTGTTGCTATCCTTATTTATTAACTAATGCTTCTAATTCACTAGTGGCTCAAGAAAAAAGTAGTTGATAGTTTAGAATCAGTTATTTTTAGTCTAATCTAGATAAGGAAGTGCACTTCCGAACCGCAAGCGGATGGGATGCAATTGGGATAATAGCCGTAGCTATTAAGCCCGATTTTTTAAGGACGAGTAGGCGAAAAAGAACGATTATTAAACTGTTAAATATTTATGTCTTGAGCCAATAGTAATCCTTTCTTTAATATTAATTCTATTAATCAAAATATCGAGTGTTCAAAAATTTGCCCGCTTGAATAATAACTACTACATCTTATCAATTGCTCGCTTCAACTTTTTTATTTTTAAATCATAAGCATCGTTCAACGCAGTAAATCGATTTGCATAAGCTTCCAATACTGTATTATGAAAAGTAGAAGAAAAAATTGGTGCTTCTAAATTTTCTGACTGTGTCTTAGTCGTATCATATCCTGAGAAGCTTCGTTGCTTAGCTTTCTCTAACAAAGAAGCTCTAGCATCTGGTGTTTCTATCAAAATAATATCTACTAAAGCTTTCTCTTTTTGATATTTATCCAACATTAGCTTTTTCACCTCTGACTCTAGCTCCTCCAGTTTTTGTTGCTTCGCTTCTTCTTTAGCTTTATTATTAGCACGCTTTTGTTTTTGAACTACTTTAGCGTCTGTCAGGTTAGCCTTTTTAACCATTGTTTGTAGATACCCTGCAATATTATTAATCTCCTTACCCGCCTTCAACTGTTTCAAGGTATAATCGATACCCATTTTCACCTGCGCTTCTGGATAATTAGCTAACCAATTTTCTATAATACTCTGAGACACCCACTTTTTTACTTTTTGATGAAGCTCCGAAACTATATCAACACTATCCTCTTTGATAATTTCTATTTTACTTGGAACAGGAATAAACTTCTTTTTAATGGCTTGATTTAATTCAATATAAAAAATAAGGTGAGTTATCTTTCGGCCAGTACGTTTCGGTTCAAAAGTAAATTGTATATCTGTGTATTTTTTGAGGTCTTTCTGAGCTTTTAATAATACCCGCTGTCTAAAATTACCATATAGCGGATAACTATCTTTGTACGTTTTTTTACCGTTAATCTCTATTTCTTCTTTGACCCCTATAATGTGTTTCAATTCATCTAGTTCAAATTTACGTTTACCAATTCGCTCGTATTGCTTTAGCAATTCATAAATTCTAATAGAATAAGTACTCGGTAATTTCAATATGTTCCGAGCATCATACATGGTAAATTGAGATTTCAATTGAATGAGATAGGGTTTCATCTCTGGCGCAAATGATACTTCAATGTATAGATGGTCATCCTTAACGGTTCTCCCGTCAGTTACCGCACTATCCAAGCCCGTTAAAATCGGCGCTTCAAATAATCGTTCTACCCCATCAACCTCATAAGGAATGTAAAATACTTTTCGCATCAATTTTCTTGCCCCCTGACGCAATAAAGGATAGGCCTCTTTGTTCTTACCTAAATCAAAGTCTTCAACGACATCTCTTAGATAAATCTTATATTTCTTAAAGTCATCATCTCCTCGATTAATAACCATTAGCATTTTGGTAAAAATGCGTGTTTCCCAAATATCCAACTTATACCGAGCTTCAACCAGTTTATTAGATTTTCTAATAATCCGAACAACCCCATGGCTTTTGGATTTTTTGAGCTGTTTTTTTTGTGTAGTATTTTGCATAGTTGTAGTTATATGCGATTTAGGCTATCCCTAGAAATGTTATAATAATAATTACCGCATCCCTAAATTTGTTATAATGACAGCACTTGTAATCCGAGAAGTAATATAAACTAAAGTTTCACCCCTAATTCTGTTATAGTTATACCTAAATTTGTTATATATAACCCTAAATATGTTATCCTTTGCC
Organism: uncultured Saprospiraceae bacterium; assembly: GCA_938010785.1. GTDB lineage: Bacteria > Bacteroidota > Bacteroidia > Chitinophagales > Saprospiraceae > JAFMDF01. Next base: position 7,460 of record CALLVC010000600.1, on the reverse strand, counting down.
CTAAATTTGTTATAATACTCTCTATAAAGTATTGATTATTAATTAGTTATAGACACGGAAAGTTATTAAAAGATATAAAGTAAGTAAACAACAACAGAGAATTTTACCCCCTATATTTGTTATAGTTAGTCAAATGTATCAATTTTTTTGCTTAAATCTAGTTTTTGTTGCTGTTTTTTTATGTTTTCTCTTTTTTTTCTTACAAAATGAAAAAATTAAATAATCTCAAACAGTTAATAAACCGCAAACCCTAAATTTGTTATACTTTATATAAAAGGAGTGACTCTGAGCGGCTTTCGCCCCTAAAAATGTTATAATATTATATAAATATCATCTCTTTTTCTCTTTTAGCTCAAAACAAGCCTAAAGTTACCCCTAAAAATGTTATAGTACTTAATGTTTTACTTGCTTTCGAGCATTAAAAATGCTTTTTGCGTATAAACTTAAGCGTTTAGCAGACCCCTAAAAATGTTATAGTTATTATTGTAATCTATTTAACTATTAAGTTATTCAAGCAGTATGGTGTTTTTTGCTATAAATACGGTTAAATATCACTCTTTTTGTATAAAAACCGTTTTTTAAACCCCTAAAAATGTTATAGTATCTTTTAACACACCCTAAAAATGTTATCATTAAGTACTAAATACTTTTATTAAAGGTAATGTCTACTCCATTTTACCCCTAAAAATGTTATCATTCTTCCTAAAATGCTGGTTTATCTTGTTAAAACGGCTCTTTTACTCGCAGATTGTCATAACAGGTTGCTTGTCTACCCCTAAATATGTTATCCTAACATACTCCTTTATGAACCCTAAAAATGTTATAATAAGAGGAGTTTCAATATTCTTACCAGCTTGACTTATTTCAGTATTAGTAAATATAACGATAGAAGACCCTCCACTTAATAGATGTGGAGCGTCTTCTATTTTATTCTAATTGGATTATTAACAAGGAAATTAATGCTTCAAAAGTAACTTACTTCTGAAGATAATGAGTATTAAAACTTTGTAAGACCAAAGCTTACTAAAAAGGTAAACTCAGGTAATAGGTGACTTCTAAATACGTGTACTAATATAGAACGGTTATTTTCGATTTTTATAAAAGTCAAAACATCGTTCTAATAAGTCCTTCATCGGTATATCTAAATCAGATGCATAACTTCTAAAAGCTTTTCTAAATTCAGGATTAACCTTAAAATTCATTGCTACAAAATGGTCTGATGCATTACCTTCTACTACATTAAGGTTTTCTGTTTTTTTAGCTGTTGGTGGAGCACCCTTTGATTTTAATTTTTTAAAACTCATCTTAATTTAGTTAAATAGTTATTTAATGATTTAACGAAATAACTGATTTTTATCAAACCATCTCTCCTATTTTATCAGCTATTTCATCGACTGCCTTTTGGACTGTTTCATTCACTGATTTATAATCTGTTTCATTTGCACATCGTCCGGAGTCTAAAGCTCTTCTAATAGCAGTCTTTTCTGGAATATAATTTTCGAAGTGATTATAACCAGAACGTTGGAGATATTCTTTTGCTTCATTTAACTCAACCTCACTTGCTCCTACTTTAGATAGAAGAATATAGATTTTATCTCTACTGATACCTTTAGATTTTAATTCATGACATAGTAAAATAGAAGGTTCTAAATCATCGAGCGAGGTACCTGATGGAATGACAACTAAATCAGCTACCTTAGATACTTCTAATGTTTGCTTGGTAGCATGCGGAGAACCATCAAAAATGACTAAATCATAGCCAGTTGATTTTTTTATAGCGGCTTTAACTGTCGGAAATTGTTCTACTGAAATATGAGGGGCAATATTATTTTGCATCCTTCGACTATTCCAGGCAGTACAAGTTCCTTGCTGGATATCCAAATCAATAATTTTAGTATCTAATTCTGCTAAGGCAGAATTAACAGCGATAAGTCGAGCCGTAGTACTCTTCCCTACCCCACCCTTCTGGGAAATGACGCCAATTGAAAGCATAGTTTTCTTTATTTAAAGATTTCGTTAAATAGACAATTCGTTATTTCGTGCAATAATAAGATAAATTTGTTACTTTTGCCTTTTTTGACGCATAATTTTTGAACCAATCTACTTTAATGGCAAAGAGAAAAACGATACATGTTGAAGGGAATGAAGTTTCTTATCTACTCTTTGAAGGAGAAACCTACCTAAACATTAGTGAGCTATCTGTTCTGACCAATGCGGATTCTCCTGCTGTTCCTATTAATCGATGGATTCAGACCCAAGCGACAGTTGGTTTTTTAGGTGCATTTGAAAAAAAATATAATGCTGATTTTAATCTTACGGAATTCCGTAAGTTTGAAAGTAATGTAGGGAAACCTCGTTTTTACTTCTCCCCTTCTAAGTGGGTAAAAGAAACCGAAGCGATTGGTTTTAAAATCACTAGAGGCCGGTTTGGGGCAATTTATGCTCATTCCACGATTGCGCTTCATTATGCTAGTTGGTTAGAACCTGCCTATATGTTATATATGGTGGAAGAGTTTCAGCGATTAAAAGTGCAGGAAGCACTTGGAACAACAGATGTTAGGACGATTTTGCGGGAATATGTAAAAGTAGTGGATGCTTATCATTCTGATAAAATTAAAGCGTCCAGAATTCCTGACCAGATTGCAGGGAATAAGAAGAAGGATTATATCGTTTTTGCCTCGGATAAAGATTTGGTCAATGAATCTTTATTTAAAAGAACGGCTAAACAATGGAAATTGGCCAATCCTGACAAAAAAGGAAATATGCGGGACTATGCTAGTATTGCGGAATTAATCGTTCTTAATATAGTTTTAGCCATAGATGCGAACTTAATTGAATGGCAATCTGACCAAGCACAAAGAAGAGATTTACTATCAAAAATTATTGATGATATTAAAATGATATTAAATGATAATAAAGCTTTTCTCAGATTGGAAAAGCATATTGAAAAACAAAAGAAACTATTAGATAAGTAAGTAAGTAAGTAAATAAATAAGTAAATAAGTAAATAAGTAAATAAATAAATAAATAAAGAATTAATTAAAAAGTTAAATCGTTATTTAACGAAATAACTAAAGTTATTATTTATGTTTATTGTTAAGCTAAATTTTTAGAAATTTAGTTGAAATTGCTACCCTATTCAATATTCCTACTAGTCTTCCATTATGATAAGCTATTATTTCTATCTTATATTCGCTATGTATTTAAATGACGATTTAACGAAATAAATAATTCTTCCCACTTTTTCTTCAACATCCTTTCCTTTTTTAATGATTATGCTCAGTTCTAAGAAATTTTGCCTCAATAAGTAGCCTGCTAAGATTGAATTAAAGGCATCTAGTCCGTTTAGCACATTATACTGGGTATCCGAACCTAAAAGCCTCTTGAAGCTTTCCTATTAGTTGCATACAATATTAAGGAAGAAACTGGTATCTATATTTAAATAACGATTTCGTTAATTAAGTAAATAATGAATTTTTCCTTATCAATGGTCTATTTAATAATAGTTCAGCTAGAGTTAAAGGTATCAAGGAGAGATTGTCAGCTTTCTAAGCCCATTCTTTAAAATTCGTTGGTGGGTATGGATAGCTATATATTCTATTAGCTATATATTCTACAATTCAATACTTTCGGAATATACATTTTAATGGTTAACACCAGCTACAGGCTAGAAATTTTATATAGGCTCAATAGAAGATAATACTTGCAGGAGTATTCAAGGCGGTAAAAAAGAAGTATCTCGAAAGAACAACTAATCTTTTTCAATAATTACTTAAATCGTTATTTAACGAAATAAAGAATTTTAACCTAATTTCCTCATGAATCCTTATCTAACTCTAATAAACTGTACTCTTAAACTGTAGCTCTTAACTTGAGTTTTCCGAAACTGATTAGTCAAAGTTTATCAAATTACCATTTAAGAAGGTCTTGGCATCATGTAACCTTTTACCGAAACAATAAAGATTCTTTTAAATATCTGCTCATCAATAAACATGATGGAAGTTTAAGGGGACAATATTCTGGGACGGTGGGGGCAGTTACTCTGAGATACACATGCTGCCCAAATGTCGTTGAACTAAGGAACTGCATTAGATTTTAACTCAATACTTTAAATAACGATTTCGTTAAATAAATAAATGTGCCAACAAATTCTCCTTTTTACTGGTGCGATGGTATACCTCGGCTGGTCATAAAAGATTGTTTATTCCCTACCTGGTTGATTTGTAAAGAACGGAAAGAGGGAGTTCTTTTTGCCTATGCCTTTGGTTCCGCTAGCTAGGAAGTGTGCTAAGTAATGTTCTTTCTCCGACTAAAATTTATGTAGAATGATAAAGCTAAAATAGATTTAGGCAAAGTAAAGAAAATAATTAGCCAGTTAGGCTAGCCATTTTTTCTTTTAGGGAATTTAAAAAGTTCTTGCATAATGGATTATGGAAGCACTTTTTAAGTTTCATAAAAGGACAAAGAGCAGCATAAATGGATGATTATTAATTTTAATTTGCCTTACATGACTTTGTGGGATGTTTTGACGGAGTGAGTCCTTAAAAATTTTTAGCTTTTACAATGGATATTCTTTTTGAATTGAGAGCAGCGTTCAACCTAGGATAAATCATGAAGCGGTTTAATCTTACGGAATTCCGTAAGATTAAAATATTTACGAGGCATTTTCTTTATTTCGTTAAATAGCGAAATAAAGACTTCGTTATTCAGTTAGCCATAACTTCTGTATTCCTTGAAGCCGATTGATAGAATCCTGTAAGACCAACTTGCTTCACAAATTCTGATTGCATCGATTTTGAAATCGAGAGAAGAGGTGAAATCTAATACAATGATTTGTCCGATTCTAAAAATTGAATAGGGTAGGGGCTGCATGTGAAATGTTTTCTGTTCGCTCAAAATTGAAGTATTTATTTAAATAACGATTTCGTTAAATATAGTAAATACTAGCTTTTTCGCAGAAGTTGTTTATAAATTTCCATACAGCATTGGAAGTTAAGTTGCTGATTTTGATATAAGCCCAAAATAAAGCCCGTAGAATGAAGAATTAATTTGTTTGCTAAACTTCATAGCCAAGAAATTTTTTAAAGCTTAGAACGGCTTAAAATCGATTCTTTTAGTTTTGTAAATTTTTACGTGCTTAAGTTGTATTAACGATTTAACGAAATAAAGAAATAGAGTGATGTCCCGTTTTGTTGTAGAAAACAAAAAGTCAAACAATCAAAAATGAAGAATTGCTAAATCTCCCTCAGCATAAAATTTGAGCATAGCTAGTCGATTTCTTTTTCTGAATGGAAAACAAAATTGAGCGCAAATAGCTAAGGCTGAAAAAACTATTTATTTAAATAACGATTTCGTTAAACCTAGCAGACATTAGACTTTGCAGCAAATGCTCTTTAACAGTATTCAATTAGCATTGGATATTATGGTGCTAAATTGGATTTAAGCTTAAAATTAAGCTCATATGAAGAAGTTTTTCCATCTTTGGTAAACTTGTGAGACTTGATAATTTTTGTAGCTTAGAAAGGCTTAAAATAAGCCTGTTTGATTTTGTTCAGTTCTCAGTAGTTGTAATAACAATAACGATTTAACGAAATAAAGAATTGAAAAATGAAATGCTTTTCGGAAAACAAAAAGCAAATTACCAAAAAATGTAGCGTTACTTTCCTCAATTGAAATTTGTGATTAACATGTTTGGTAGAACCTTGAGAAGACAATTTGTAGACTTATCACTTTAATTTCCAATAGCATAAAGCATTAGCAGATTTAGCACTTTATACCAGAATATATTTAAATAACGATTTCATTAAATAACGAAATATTAGCACGTTTCACTAATATCATTGGTCTTTTAAGAAATCAAATAACAGGAATATTAAAGCCCTCCGTTTTGGGTAAATGAAGCATAGTTGGATGTATGGTAACGTGTTTTTTTAAAATCAATAGCCTAATAATTATCGCAATTTTTAAGCCTTACTAGAAACGAGAATTTTTGAATCTATACAAACTAGAGGTTTCATTTTTGTTTTTAGGAAAGAAGTTTTCTTACGATTTGGGGCTAATTTTTTAACTCGTAAACTTTGTTTTTTTTTGCTAAAAAATGAGAACCACTTTAATCTTACGGAATTCCGTAAGATTAAAGTGGTTCAGTAAAATAAGTATATTTCATTAAATATTTATTTAACGAAATAAATAAAATGTAAGCAAATAAGTAAGTATTTAGGCTTGTTGAGCTGGATGTGAAAATCGTATCAATAGGAGAAATGATGCACTTTATTTTTTTAGAAATAGTTGTATGTCCAAAAAAAATGCCTAGTCCTCGCTTAAAATTAGCCTATAAATATCATTCTTTTTGTAGAAAATAAATTACATTTTAATTTGGACGATTTAACGAAATAAATAAAAATGGCCCTTCAAATACCATTTTATTTTTATTGCTTTTGCAATAACATTCTAAATACTTCTGCTGTTTTATCGTAGACAGGTACAATTTCTTGGAACCAGTTAACATAGCCTTCAAAATCTTTGCCTTCAATTTGATTTCTTGGGACTCGATGTCCCAAGGAATCAACATTTACTCGGATGCTCCATTTTTATAAGAAAACCCTTTATTCATGTAATAAGAATCCATCTCTAAATTCATCAAAACTATTTAAGTGATAATGAAGGGTTAGCAAGCCTTTTCCATTGAGGGGCGTTGCAGAGGTAATAGAAATAAAAAGCCACCAAATGAAGGGGAATTGACAGCACTAAATAATTCTATAACGCAAGCACCGAAGTATGATAGTTCTACTCGCAAGAGGCGAAGACTAACAGAAGAGATTGCCAATCAAATAGATAACTATTTAGCGAATAATAAGGAAAAACGGAGAAGTGGTAGGCGTAAACAAGTACTGAAGAAAATAGACATATGGGAAGCCTTGAAAGGACAAGGCTACCAAATAGGCTATACCACGGTGTGTAATTATATTCGCAGCCAGCAAAGTAGTTCAGAATCCTTTATTCGTCAACAATACGAGCCATGTGGGGTATGCGAGTTTGATTGGGGAGAAGTGAAACTAAAAATAGACGGCATAGATAGAGCTTATCAATTAGCGGTATTTACCCTAGCGTGGAGTAATTATCGTTTTGCCTTTTTGTTTGCTCGTCAAGATACCCAAAGTTTTCAACAAAGCCATGTGATTTTCTTTGAACATTTGGGAGGTGTTCCCCACCAGTTGGTCTGTGATAATATGCGAGTAGCTGTAAAACGCTTTGTAGGGCCAAGCGAAAAAGAACCAACCGATGCTTTATTAGGCATGAGCATGTATTATCAATTTGGTTTTCGGTTTTGTAATGTGAGAAAAGGGAATGAAAAAGGACATGTGGAACGTAGTGTAGAATATATTAGACGAAAAGCCTTTGCAGTACAAGATGAATTTGGAGATGAAGCTTCAGCTAATGAATATTTATTTAAGGTCGTG
>CALLVC010000599.1 GCA_938010785.1 uncultured Saprospiraceae bacterium | reverse complement strand
AGGTCGCTGCCTTTTTTTTTCTTTTTCTGCTAGTTAAGAAAGTAAAACAAGAAACTAGCATCAAATATACTTCGACGGAAGTACACAATTAAGCTCAACCTCTCGGTTGAGCTTTTTTTTTGCCTTTTTTCTTTTCACTATTCATTGAAGCTTGCCTTGTATCGTATTGTCAGCCCTATAAGCCTTCAATCTTCGACTATAGCTATGTTATATAGCGCTATTAATAGCTAATTTTATGACTTCTAGTGGGTTCACTCAACAAATAAGCTAGATTTTTTCCTGCCATATCTCTCTTCTAAAAGAATAATTTTTAGTTATATGTAAAATATTTTAATATTTATTTTATTTTTAATGTATTAGGCACTGATTTTGTATTAGTTAAATTAATAATATTAAATTAGTCTACGTTATACCTTAATAATTTTCACACCAGTACTAATCTTCCAATAGTTAAAAGCAATTGACTTTTAGCTACAATCCTTTATTGCATCCATTAAGAAAAAATGAGTCTACTGTGTACTTTATAGTACCTGTAGGGTTTAATTATTTAGCGTATTGCACTAATGCAGTACCGCTCAGTTATCACACACTATTTTCCTATGAAACGAACACAATTATTTTACCTAATTGGACTAATCATTCAATTATTGCCCCTAAATTTAATGGGGAACGCCAAAGACAACTTTCACAATTTACCACCTGCTTGTAATGGAAGTATTAATATTAGTTTAGATGAAAACTGTCAAGCAGAATTAACACCAGATGTATTATTAGAAGCTCCAGATAATACACTTTCCTATCGTATTTTTATCACCTATCCAGAAGATTCTACAGGGAATTACACTAATAATGGGACAGATAAAGTAACTATACTAAAAACAGGGACTTATGAATTTTCTGTTATTGATAATTTAGATAATACTTGTTCCGGACAAATATTAGCGGAAGATAAGTTATTGCCATTTTTCACAAGTTTACCAAGAGACACCTTCGTTAGCTGTGTAATAGATTTAACGGAAGCAGGTCTTGGCACAACAGCAGTTAACGCAATGGATAACTGTGAACCAGTGACCATTACTTATGTCTCTTCTTATATCGAAGATGGTGTTTTCCCTTGTGATACAAGTATTGTAGCTACGTTATGGAAAGCAACAGATGCAAGTGGAAATTTTGTAATTGATACCCAGCGAACTGTATTTATTCAGCCTTCCTTAGATCAGCTAATATTTCCAAACGATATAGTATTAAGTTGTGGAGAAGATGATGTAAGCGATATTGATAATTTGGACAAAACAGGGCCGATAAAGACGCAACTAGGTAAAATAGTCAATGGTGTATTTATGCCGACAGACACCATTCCACTAGACGGTACTGGATGTGGCTTAGGGTTTAGTAAAACGGATGACGTCACTAGTGTAGATTGCAAAATAAAAGTTACGCGTTCTTGGGAGATTTTGGATTGGTGTATGCCAACGACTCGACCTATTATCATCGATACACAGATTATCGAATATAAAGATACCTTAGCGCCTATTTTTGATGCCCATGAAAATGGGAGTCTGGCAAACCCTAGAAGGATAGAATTGGGAGCAAATTGTCAATTTGAAATAGCCTTAATTGAGCCAACTGCGACAGATAATTGTGATACATTGGTCCATATAGAAATGTACGAAGTGGCTCAACTAATGGATGGTATCTGGACAATAATTGGAGAAAGTACCAATACCATGGATTTACCAGCAGATACCTTTCGGATAGGATATCGAGCCTTTGATGAATGTCATACGCAGCTAAAAGAAGATAGTACTTTTACCTATGTAATAACCACCGACTTAACCGCTCCAGCTGTTATTTGTGCAAGTGATTTAGTGATTTCGATTACAGGCGACCAAGGGGTAAGATTAGATGCAGAAACGGTAGACGGTGGAAGTTTTGATGCCTGTGGTTTGATTACCAAAGAGATTAGAAGAAAAGGAGTAGATTCGACTTGGCAGTCAGCTATATTTCTGCCTTGTTCCTTGCTGGATACTCAAATAATGGTAGAGTTAAGAGTAACCGATGCCGTAGGAAATGAAAATTTCTGCTGGACTTTTGTTAGATTAGAAGATAATGTAAATCCTAATTGCCAACCGCTCGCTAATGAAGTAGTTACTTGTGAGGTGATAGCAGCAAATGATTATGGAGTAGAAACAGACCATAATGATAATAATATATGTGATGATGCAGAATGGACGGACATGACAAATAATCAGCAACTAGCTTATAATGAGACTTTTGGGAATCCGGCTTGTGCGGATAATATTACTTGCAAGACCTTTGAGGTTGAACAACAATACCAGCGAATAGAAATTGCTTGTGGGATGGCTCAAATTAAAAGAAGGTATCGAGCAATTGATGAGCAAGGGAATATCGGAAATTGGGCAGAGCAGGAAATCACCGTGAATTATACAGCTAATTGGTCCATAGAAATAGGACCAGATTGGGAAGGCACTTGTAATGATGTGATACCAGCCCCATTTATCAATATCGAAAATGGAGCTTGCGATAATTTAAGTTTAAGCATTTCTGAACAACGATTTGAGTCGGATGAGGATTATTGTATAAAAGTAGAAAGGACTTATCAAATAATCAATAATTGCTTGTTAAACGCCAGCACCACTCCTTTTTCTATTCCTCGAATTGTAGATTTAACAGGAACAGTGAACGATACCTTTATAATTAATAGTACAACACTTGGAACAGAAGCGCATTTGATTTATCGACAAATATTGAAAATTAGGTCAACAGATAGACCTAATTTGACAATGGGAACAGTAGAAACCTGCCTGACAGGTCATGATATAACAGGATCAGGAGGCAGTGGATTCTGTGCGGAGGATAGAACATTTACTGCAAACGCCACAGATTGTCTAGGGGATTCAATTAGTAATTATCAATGGTTATTCTATGAGAATGATACTTTAAGCGATAGGGGGACAGGAAGTAGTTTTACAAAGGCAGTATTGCCAACGATAGACTATTCTGTCCAATTTATAGTGACCGACAACTGTAATAATCAAGCAGAAGAAAGAAGGGATTTTGTGTTTACAGATTGTGTGAAACCGACGCTATTTACCCGAACAGGCATCACTTTAGAATTAAAACAAAGAGAAGCTTCTATCAGAGCCACAGATTTTGATAATGGTAGTTTTGATAATTGTACAGATAAGGAAACCTTACTTCGGAATTTTAGAATCTGGCATGTAAAACTAGGAGGTAGTATTCCTACGGATATAGGGACTATTAGAGAATTGCCCAGTACGCTAACCTTGACTTGTGTGGAATTGGCAAGCCAAGAAGTATTTCTATTTGTGTTTGATGAGGCAGGAAACTTTGACAGAACTGAAAACTTTATAACTGTACAAGATAATCAAGAATCTTGCGCGGTGGCCCCTAGTGCTTGGCGACTTAGTGGAAACATCAGAAATGAAGCAGGTACAACCATTGAAGACGTAGCAGTGATTTTAAAAGGAGAGACGGAAGAAAAAAATATAACTGACAAAGATGGGGTATATACATTTGATGTATCCGATGGAGAAAATTATACGGTACAGCCTACTAAAGTAACAGAACCATTAAATGGGGTAACCACATTTGATTTAGTCCTCATTAGTAAACATATTCTTGGATTAACGCCCTTTAAATCGCCTTATCAATACATTGCTGCGGATATTAATAAATCAGGAACTATATCAGCTTTTGACTTGGTACAACTAAGACAGTTAATATTGAATATTGTACCAGATTTTCCGAATAACGAAAGTTGGCGTTTTATTGCCAACGATTACCGATTTACTACGGAAAACCCAGCAAACGAAGCCTTTACTGAAAAAATATATATTGATAATACAGAAAGAGGATTGATAGAATTAGATTTTGTAGGGATTAAAATTGGAGATATCAATAGAACAGCAAGAGCTAATAGTTCTGCCCCATCAAGTAATCGAACAAATGCTAAAACGCTTAATTTTAGTCTTGATAATCCATTATTGGCATTGGGGGAAGAAATTACGGTTCCATTCTATATCAATGATTTAGATAAAATAGAAGGCGTACAATTTGCCTTAAATTTTGAAGGACTACAATTGATAGATTTGAGGGAAGGATTGGCCAATGTTAATCACTTAAATGCAGCAGTTTCGGAAAAAGGACAATTGAGAGTAAGTTGGAATAAGTTTGGTCCTGTTGATTCGAAATTACCTTTATTTAGTTTAACTTTTAAGGCGCAAAAAAGCGGATGGCTAAGTAACTTATTAACGCTTAATAAAGAGGAGATGTTAGCAGAGGCCTATACGGATGAGGAAGAGTTATATCAAGTGGATTTAGCATTTACAAATAGGAATGACCTTAATGGTTTTGAATTGTTTCAAAACAAACCTAATCCATTTAGCAAAACAACAATTATTCCTTTTAATTTATCGACCACAGAGAAAGTAAGTTTAAAGGTGATGGATTTACAAGGAAAAATATTGTATCAAACAGACCGAAGATATGAAAGTGGAAAACATGAAATAATTATTAATAAAGAACAACTGGGAAGTGCAGGAATTATATATTATCAATTGACCGCAGGAACGGCTACGGAGACAAAAAAAATGGTTGTACTAGAATAATTAAGAAACAAACAATAGTTTAAGACATAAAAATTAGGGCATCCTTCAAAAAGAGGGCTGTCCTTTTTTTATAGGAACTACCTTCCAAATTTTGAAAACTCAGAAGAAATGCCTTTTTTGAAGACAAATCATGACAACATATGAGTAATCTACCAAAGATAAATTTTTTACAGACTTCAGCAATCCAATAAGTCATGGTACGCGCTGCCATCAATTGGGTATGTATGTGGTGTATTATAGTCCGATGCAAATGCTCTGTGATGCGCCCACTGCCTATGAAAAATATCCAGATATTCTATCTTTTTTAGGGGAAGTTCCAGCAGTATGGGATGAAACGATTGCATTAGATGGCATTATCGGAGAATATGTGATTATTGCTCGGCGCAAAGGAAAAGATTGGTATGTTGGGGCACTTACCAATTGGACAGAAAGAGCGGTCAACATTGATTTTTCATTTTTAAAATCAAAAAAATACGAAGCCATACTTTTTTTAGATGGGGTTAATGCTAATCGTCATGCGGAAGATTATCAAGTAAAAAAACAGTTGATAAATAAAGATACTTCCCTAGAGATTACTTTGAAATCGGGAGGTGGAGCAGCAATTCTATTAAAATTATCAAGATGAAATGGTGTTTGTAAAAACTGATTTTTTACTGTATGTTAAAATTTGTTATGGAGAGGCGAGGCTTTAGTAAAATAAAATTTTGTATTAGGAATACAAGTAATTAGTTTTTTTTTCCTATATTCGCTTCGTACAGCAATTTTATAGGAACCAACTTACCTCAAAATTTAAATACTATCATAAGTATAGTAATGGCCGAAAATAGTTTACAATTATTTTAGAAATATCTAAACGGCTAAAAAAATGACTGTTTTTTATTTAAATAAAAAGCAGTAAAAAAATGCCCAAGCTAATAAGCGTATTTTTTACACTTATGAGGAATTTTAGTTTTACCTTTTGTAAAACATACATCGAAAACAAGGAAAAAATACAAGTATTAAGGAACGGTGAAAAAATAAACTTACAATTTATGCTGCTTCTTTTGCCGCTATTTTTAACTTAGAAAACAGTCCCATACGGGCAAGCTATTATATCAACATGACTCCTGTTTTCAAAGCCAAAACTAGCAACAAAATAAGCTACCCTAAACCCGCCTGCCTGAGTGTCGGGCAGGTTTGTAAATCTATTTCTACACCGTTCCTAAGAGGAAAAACTTACTAGAAAAATTGATTTTATGGAGAGAGGATAATCTATTAAATCCTTTTCGACTTAATTAAGCTTAATTGATGAACAAGAAACGTATTGAATTACCAAAACCTTTTCGTATGAACCAAAAAAAATTAAAACACTTCTTATTTTTCGTTGGATTGTTATTTACAACCACAGCGTTTAGCCAAATCACTGGAAAGATAACAGATGAGGAAAATGGCGAATCGTTGATTGGGGTGAATATCATCATCCAAGGTACCTCAAATGGTACCGTTACCGATTTTGATGGAAATTATTCGATAGATGCCAATGCTGGCGATGTCTTAGTTTACTCCTATACGGGGTATTCAGAACAACAACTTACGGTAGGAGCATCTACCGTAATGGATGTAGTCATGTCAGCAGGGTCGCTTTTAGATGAAGTCGTAGTTGTAGGTTATGGCTCCCAGAAAAAAGCAACCGTAACGGGTGCCGTGGCACAATTGAAAGGAGACATTTTAGTAGCCTCTCCTTCTGTCAACTTAGGAACTTCTTTAGCGGGTCGTTTACCAGGGTTAGTTGTTATCCAAAATAGTGGCCGACCTGGGGACGACAATGCATCTATTCGGATTCGGGGTACAAATACCCTTGGAAATAGTAGTCCATTAGTAGTAATTGATGGAATTCCAGATAGAGCAGGTGGACTTTCTAGATTATTAGGTCAAGATATAGAATCTGTTTCTGTATTGAAAGATGCTTCTGCGGCTATTTACGGAGCGAGAGCAGCGAATGGCGCTATCATCGTGACCACTAAGCAGGGGAAAGCAGGAAAAACTAAAATTTCCTATAGCTTTAACCAAGGTTGGTCTCAGCCAACGGTCGTACCTACCATGTCTAATGCAGTAGAGTATGCCAATATTATGAACGAATTGCCGATTTATCGAGGGGTGCCTGCTAATGAGTGGGCGGCAGCTTCTGCAAGCATCAAATCTACGGGTGCTTATGATTCTCCAACTCCTGGTGTCGGTAGTTTGAGTGCGCAATTTAGCCCTGCTGCGGTTACTGCACATGGCAACGGTTCTGACCCTTGGGGATTCCCAGATTCAGATTGGTTTGGGGCTACATTTAGAGAGTGGGCGCCACAACAAGTACACCACTTAGGGATTAGTGGAGGAACAGAAGATATAGGCTACTATGCTTCTTTAGGTTTTACTGACCAAGATGCTATTTATAATAATTCCGCTACTTTCTACAAGCAGTATAGTGGTCGAATTAACTTAAATGCGAAGTTAAATAATTATGTAAAGGCGAACTTGGGGATGCACCTAAGAAGAGAGGACAGAAATAATCCTACCGTATCAGAGGGGGCTATTTTTAGAATGTTGATGAGAGGTCGTCCAAACGAGCCAGCTGTATGGCCTAATGGTTTACCGGGACCAGATATTGAAAATGGTCAACAACCAGTAGTTGTTACAACGAATGCTACAGGCTATGATAGAAGTCCATCTGATTATATCCAATTTAATGGTTCGGTAGATATTACGAATCCTTGGATTGATGGTTTAAAATTGACATTGTTAGGTTCTGCTGATAAGCTGAATGCCACAAGTAAATTATGGCAAACACCTTGGGAATTATTTTTCTGGGATAGACAAACTTTAGGAGCAGATGGCTTACCTGCTTTAGAAGGTAATATTCGTTCTAACTTCAAAGCACCTCAATTAACGCAAAGTTCTTTTAGTGGGCTAAATACCAATTTAACGGCTATGTTAAATTATGACAAAGAAATTGACGGAGGTCATAAACTGAACGTTTTAGCAGGTGTGACTCAGGAACGGTTTCAAGGAGAATCTTTTTCTGCTTTTAGAAGAGATTTTATTTCTCCTGCCATTGACCAATTATTTGCAGGTGGAGCAGCCCAACAAGCAACAGATGGTAGTGCCTTTGAAAGAGCAAGACTGGGATATTATGGTCGGGTTCAATACAATTTCCAAGAGAAATATTTAGCAGAATTTATTTGGCGATATGATGGTTCTTATATCTTCCCAAGAGATAGTCGTTTTGGTTTCTTCCCTGGTATTTTATTGGGTTGGAATGTTAGTCAAGAACCATGGTTTAATGTAGGGGCTATTGACCATTTAAAAGTACGTGCTTCTTATGGACAAATGGGGAATGACCAAGTTTTCTTTAATGGTGCTTTACAAGAATTTGCTTTCTTATCCACTTATGGTTTTAATCAATTCCCTGTTGGTAATCAGGTTGTAGCGACATTAGAAGAAACAGCTTTAGCGAATCCTAATTTTACTTGGGAGCGTGCTAAGAATTTTAACTTTGGGGTGGATGCAAGCTTATTCGGTCGTTTAGATGTTATTTTAGAGCTCTTCCAAAATAATCGAGACCAAATTTTGATTCAGAAAACAGGTTCTACACCCGCTTCTTCTGGTATCAGTACTTTATTACCACCTGAAAATGCAGGAGAAGTCCGGAATCAAGGATTTGAATTTTCATTAGTTTATAATGGTGGTCAGGGTAGTGATTTAAAATGGTCTGCTGGCGTAAATGGTGGTTATGCACAGAATGAAGTTATTTTCTTAGATGAAGTACCAGGTGCACCAGACTATCAAAGACAAGAAGGTAATCCAATTAATGCTTATTTAGTATATGAAGCAGACGGTGCATTTATTGACCAAGCAGCAATTGAAGCGAATACAGTTGATTATAGTGCAGTTACGCCTCAATTAATTCCAGGTGATTTAAGATTTAAGGATGTTAATGGAGATGGTAAAATTGATGGAGATGACCAAGTACGATTAAATGAAAGTCTCATTCCTAAATTTAACTTCGGGGCTACTTTCAGAGCAGAATACAAAGGATTTGATTTCTCTATCTTATTACAAGGAGCTACTGGTGCAAAATTACCTATTCAAACGGAGTCTGGTGATATTGGTAATTTCTTAAAGTATAGCCATGATAATCGTTGGTCAATTGACAATCCCAGTGCAGAGCATCCAAGATTGGCATCAAGAGGAGATACATATTACACAGGAGGTAACTTCGGTAATAATACTTATTTCTTATTTGATAAAGATTATCTCAGAATTAAGAATATTGAATTGGGATATAACTTAACTGGTGGCGCTTTAGAAGGTGCTGGTTTAGAAAATCTTAGAGTTTTTGTGAATGCCTTTAACTTAGTTACTTGGGCAAAACAAGATATTTATGACCCAGAGGTAGAAAATGGTGCTGGAACTTTTTATCCACAAAACCGAGTATTAAACTTTGGTTTTAACGTTACTTTCTAAACAATCTATCAAATTATTTGTAATTACTTACCCTAACAATATTAGGTGAATTTTACAATCGTTTGATAAACCAGAAGCATATTCTGAATACTTTTAAAGTCTTAAACTATAGTGTAAACCGTAGATAAGAAAGCCTTTTAAAAAAAAATAATAAAATTAATTAATCATGAAGAACATCAATAAAGTATCCGTCTTCGGATGCCTATTAGCAGTGCTACTTTTTGCGGTGTCTTGTAACCAAGATTTTCTGGATACACGACCATTGGATAAGATATCTAGTGATGCGACTTGGTCAGATGCGGCCTTAGCCGAAGCATATGTTTTCGGTGTCTACTCTTTCTTGGAGTATGGTGGTTTTGAAGAATATGGGTTATCATCTTACTCAGATGAAGCTTTGTATACCCACTCAGGACGACCAATTCCTCCAGTGAATGAAGGAACAGAAAGCCCTACTAACTTGGCATATATGAGCCCTAGTTACGAATGGGGAAACATGTATTTAGCAATCAGAGAAGCAAATATTGCTTTACAAGAATTGCCAGGCGCCACGATAGATGAAGCCGTAAAAAATCGTTTAACGGGTGAAATACATTTCTTAAGAGCTTATTACTACCAGCAATTATTAAGGTTTTACGGTGGTGTGCCTATTATTGACCGTCCATATGGTTTAGGAGAGGACTATAGTATTTCTCGGAATTCTTATGCCGATGTTGTTGATTTTATTGTAGCTGACTTAGATAAAGCAGCGACGATGTTAGAAGGGATTAGTCGAACATCTGGTCGAGCAACTACTTTAGCAGCTTTGGCTTTGAAGGCAAGAGTGCTAATGTACGCAGCAAGTGATTTGCACGATGCATCTAAAGTATCTGGAGATATGGCTGGTGAAACATTTGCTTATGCTGGTGGACAGGAAGGTAGATGGCAAACGGCGAAAACAGCGGCAAAAGCAGCCCTAGACGCAGGAAGTGGTTACAAATTAGATTTAGGTGGCCCTGTTTCTGCTGAAGAAGGTCAAGCGAATTATATTGCCCTTGCTATGGGCGGTGGTAGTGCCTCAGCTGACCCTGCTGGAGGAGAAGATATGATTTTTGATAGAAGTGCAACGATTGATTTTACTCAGGAATCCAACTGGCCTTTAGGTGGATTGCATAACGGGATTAACAATGGCCCTAATGGATACCACAACTGGGCTGGTAATACACCAATCCAACAATTAGTAGATGATTATGAAATGTTAGATGGTAGTCGATTTGATTGGGATAATCCAGATCATGCGACTACTCCTTACGAAAATAGAGACCCTCGTTTTTATGGAACTGTTTTATATGATGGAGCAGATTGGAAACCAAGACCGTCTGATGTAGCCGCTTTAGATCCAGCGAATCAGATTCAATCAGGAGCATATGATAATGGTGCGGGAGGATTAATCAATGGAATTGATACTAGAGAATCTGCGATTGAAAACTGGAATGGTAGTAGAACCGCTTACTACTCACGTAAATTTACAGACCCAGACCCAAGTGTTCAAGATAATTTATCGTCTGGTCAAGCAATTCCTTATCCGTTCCTTCGATACACAGAAGTGGTGTTAAACTATGTAGAAACACTTCTAGAAACTGGAGATGAAGCAACGGCTAGAGATTGGTTAAACAGAATTCGTTTCCGTGCAGGAATGCCTGCGATAGATGATTCAGGTGCTGCATTAGTGGAAAGATACCGCAACGAGCGTCGAATAGAACTAGCGTACGAAGAACACCGCTATCATGACGCAAGAAGATGGCTAATTGCACCAGAGACCTTAGGTAGAGGAGCAGAAGCAATGAATGTGAGAGCGACTTTAAAACCTGGTCAATCTCCACATGTTCCTTATCGCTACGACCCTGAAGTCTATGATTATTCTTATGAAGTATTTATTAATACTGATGTAGAAACTAGGACTTGGTTAGATAGAATGTACTATCGTCCAATTAGTAGAGATGAAGTTCAGCGAAATGCATCTTTAGCGCAGAACCCTGGATATTAATGGATAAGTAATTCAGCTCCTTGAGCTGTGAAGTAAATAAAAAATGGGGCGACTATGCAAATAGTCGCCCTGTTTTAATTTTAAGAATAGCAATAGAAAAAATATTACTATTCAGCAACCCAACCCTAACCAGCCACCCATCCTTACGGTTCACCCTTGCGAGTTCATCTTCAAAAGGAAGGGAAGCCAGCAGGGGGTGGGTTGCTGAATAGTTACGAAAAAATAATAAATCTATCTTCGTTTATCGGGCATAGATTTATTACTTTTGGGAAGGATGTTTGGGAACGGTTTGGAAACCTACTATGAACCCAAATTTAGAGTACAGATGAGGTTGTCTTATAAGTCCTTTTTCAAAAAATAGTGCCAAATAAAGTACTGATTTCTCTTTTTGCAAGATGCATTTCCCCCTTTGGAGGGGGTTAGGGGGAGGAAATCCACATTTTATTCGGTTTTTAATTTTTAGACTTTACTTATGTGAGACGACCAGATATTGATTCCAAGCCCGCCAGACTGCGTGCGGGCAGGTCTGGTGCCGATAGCTATCAGCATGAAACATCAAATTCAATTTATAGCATTCCTATTTTGAGACAATTACTGAAATATTATTTTTATTTAAGTTTTTTGTGTTTGGTTATTTCTTGTCAACAAGAGTCGACCACATCTGATAGTACAACACCTATCAAGACACCACCCAAAGATGTCTTATTCCAACTCATTTCATCTGAGCAAACGAATATAGACTTTCAAAATAAATTGGAAGAAGGTTTGAATACCAACGTTTTGCTATATGAATATTTCTACAACGGAGGCGGTATTGCTGCTGCGGATTTTAATGGAGATGATTTGATAGATATTTATTTTACTTCCAATATGGGGGGAAATAAATTTTATTTGAACGAAGGAAATTTAAAATTTAAAGAAGTAACAGCCATCGCAAAAGTAGGGGGTAGACCAGGTCCTTGGAAAACGGGGGTAACCCATGTGGACATTAATGGCGATGGGAAATTAGATTTATATGTTTGTTATTCGGGGGCATTACCGGCGGACAAAAGAACAAATCAATTATTTATAAATACAGGGAATAACGCAGAGAATATTCCCATTTTTGAAGAAAAAGGAGCAGAATATGGCCTGCATAGTTCTGCCTTTAGCAATCAGGGCTATTTCTTTGATTATGATAAAGACGGCGATTTAGATATGTTATTATTAAATCATAATCCCAAATCTTTACCAGTATTGAATGAAGTTCAGACCGCAAAAACACTGAAAATTCCTGACCCAGAAAGAGGATTGAGGTTATTCCAACAAGCCAATGGGAGATTTCAAGACATCACAGAAAAAGCGGGCATAAGTGGTTCTGCTTTAAGTTATGGACTAGGTTTGGGCATTGCCGATTTTAATAAAGATGGTTGGCCAGACTTTTATGTATCCAACGATTATACCATTCCAGATTATTTTTATCTCAATAATGGCAACGGAACATTCACGGATAAGTTAGACGAAAGTATCGGACACACCAGCCAATTTTCAATGGGTAATGATGTAGCAGATATCAATAACGATGGTCTAGCAGATGTATTGACCTTGGATATGCTGCCAGAAGATAATCGCCGACAAAAACTATTAGTCGCACCAGACAATTACGCTAAATTTGATTTAAATATCCGAAGTGGTTTTCATCACCAGTACATGCGTAATATGCTGCAACTCAACAATGGAAATGGGACATTCAGTGAGATTGGCCAATTGGCAGGAATAGATAAAACCGATTGGAGTTGGTCAGCCTTATTAGCAGATTACGACAACGATGGTTGGAAAGATTTGTATGTCACCAATGGCTATCATCGGGATTATACCAATATGGATTTTATCAAATACATGGATGATTTTGTAGCGAGCAAAGGGCGATTGAAAAGAGAAGATGTAATGGAATTAATTAATAATATTCCTTCTTCGGACGTGGGCAATTATGTTTATAAAAATAAGGATGGTTTATCTTTTGACAATACGACTACCGATTGGGGAATGCAACAAATTTCCAATAGTAATGGTGCAGTCTATGCAGATTTGGACAATGATGGAGATTTGGAAATAATTGTTAATAATATCAATAAACCCGCTTTTATTTATAAAAATACGAGTAGCGAAAAAAGCAAAAATTATTTACAAATAGTCTTAAAAGGAGCCGAGAAAAACACCCAAGGCATAGGTACAACAGTTACCATTTCTTTGGGAGATAAACAACAACAGCTGGCGCAATCTCCTGCTCGAGGTTATTTATCAACGGTAAGTCCTGTTTTAAATTTTGGATTAGGAACTACTGAAATGGTAGATGTCGTTGAAGTAATTTGGCCTAGTGGGAAACAGGAAACCTTAACGAATGTAAAAGCGAATCAACGATTAGTAATCGAAGAAAAGAATGCGAAGCGTAGCAATGAAACTCCTAATAAAATAACAACTATTTTTAAAGAAATCACTGCGCCTATCGCCCACGAAAATCAAGCGTTAAAAATTAGAGATTTTGATCGTCAGCCCTTATTAATTAATGGTTTATCCCATCAAGGACCATGTTTGGCAAAAGGAGATTTGAATGGAGATGGAATAGCAGACGTATTTGTTGGAGGAACAAGTGGACAAGCCCCAGAAATTTATTTTGGTAACAATAATGGAGCATTTAAAAAGACAAATTTTTCTAAAGTAATACCGCAAGATGCATTTCATGAAGACACTGACGTAGCCATTTTTGATGCAAATGGAGACGGTGCGCTAGATATTTATGCGGCAAGCGGAGGGTATCATAATTTCCAACCATTCGAACCTGCTTTGCAAGACCGATTATACATGAACGATGGCAAAGGAAATTTCACCAAAGCAAAAAATGCCTTACGCATAGCGCCATCAGGAACGGGCACAATTGCCGTGGGAGATGTCAATGGAGATAGTTTTCTAGATGTTTTTGTAGGCGGTAGTATTGTTCCTGGACGTTATCCAACGACCTTCGATAGTGGATTATTAATCAATGATAGTAAAGGAAATTTTACAAACCAAATTGAAAAAATAGCACCCAAATTAATCAATTTAGGAAATATTACAGACGCGGTTTGGGTAGATATCAATCAGGATGAAAAAGTAGACTTAGTAGTAATAGGAGAGTGGTTACCCGTTTCTATTTTTATCAATAATAATGGACAATTAGAAAATCAAACAAACAAGTATTTAGCGAAAGCATATAACGGTTGGTGGAATACGATAGCAATAGCGGACCTCAATAAGGATGGTCAAGTTGATTTTATCATTGGAAATCAAGGAACCAATACGCCATTCCAAGTTTCGGAACAAGAACCAGCCACCTTAGTCTATAAAGATTTTGATAAAAATGGTTCATTAGACCCTTTCTTTAATTATTACAAGCAAGGAAAAGCTTATCCTGATGTCATGCGAGATGAATTGTTAGGGCAATTAGCTCATTTGCGGTCTAAATATACCAGTTTTGATAGTTATGCGGATGCTACGATGGAAACCATATTTAGTAAAGAAGACTTATTAAATGCCAAGCGCTCAACGCTGAATCATCAAGAAACGAGTGTCTTTTTGAGCACCAATACGGGGAAATATGAACTAGCTAGTTTACCAATCCAAGCCCAATATGCACCGATTCATGCCATTCAAGTATTGGACTATGATAAAGATGGCAACCTAGATATTTTGTTAGCAGGAAATAATAGTCATCAAAAACTGCGGATGGGTAAATCAGATGCAAATTATGGCCTATTACTAAAAGGAAAAGGGGATGGACAATTTGAGTATATCTCACAAACAAAGTCAGGGTTAAGTATTAAAGGAGATGTGCAAAGCATTATACAATTGGACAATCAATTATTATTTGGCATTAATGAAGGAAAAATTAAATCCTATAAGCTAAATTAGAAAATCCGTGATAATCCGTCAAATCGTTTGCCATCCCATCCGCAAACGGTTCACAAACTTTGTTTGTTTATGTGGGCCAATCCTCCCAGCACAGAAATACCAAAAGCAATCCTATATTCTAAAACTCATTTTCTATGAACCGACCGAATTTATTGCTATTAAAAATCAGTCTCTTCCTATGCTGCCTAACTCTTTTATTCAGCCAATGCATTTCCGAACCAACAATTGAACTAAACGAACAAGAGATCGCTACTAAATGGGCAGAAATGACCATGCATGTAACGCAGCACACCCCTGCCAACTCGCCCACTTTTGCCTCAAGGTGTTTAGGCTATATCGGATTGACGATGTATGAATCAATTGTACATGGATATGAAGATTATAATTCACTAGTCGGGCAATTAAATGAGTTAGAAAAATTGCCTTTACCAGAAGTAGAAAAAAGCTATAATTGGGAATTAGCTTTAAACGCAGGGCAGGCAGAAATTCTAAGAAGCATATACATCCAAACAGCAGATAGTAATAAAGTAAAAATTGATAGTTTAGAAAAATTAATTTTGAATAGTATAGTCGTAGAAGTATCTGATAAACAGTTGGTTGAACGGTCGGTGGCTTATGGAAAAAGCATTGCCCAAAGTATATTTGAATGGTCAAAAACGGATGGCGGACACAGAGGTTATTTAAAAAACTTTGATAAAAATATGGTGCGTAAGGATTTCCTCGGAAGCTGGAAACCACCTTTATTTGCTCAATCCTTTAGTCATCATCCATTGCATCCCTATTGGGGCAAGAATCGAACCTTCGTTGCCAAAAATGGAGCGATTCCCAATCCAGAAATCATACCCTATGATACGACACAAGGCTCCCCGTATTACCAAGAATTTTTAGCGGTTTATGAAAAGGATAAAACCTTGACACAAGAAGAAAAGGAAATGGCATTATGGTGGGGAGATGACCCTGCGGATACCTTCACGCCAGCTGGGCATTCCTATTTTATTGCAACAATTGCCATCAAGGCTAAAAAGCCATCTTTGATAAAATGTGCCGAAACCTATGCTCGAACAGGCATAGCAGTAGCCGATGCTTTTATCAAATGTTGGAAGTGGAAATATGATTTCTTTTCAGAGCGACCCAATACCTTTATTCCACAGCATATAGATATTGAATGGGAGTCTTTTTGGCCAGACCCACCGTTTCCTGCTTTTCCTTCTGGGCATGCGATTCAAGCTGCTACGGCCGCTACGATAATGATAGATTTATATGGCAATGAATTCAGTTTTGTAGATGATGCGCATGTTGGAAGAGAACGAGATGAAGTGCGAGAAGTTGATTTTGTAGCTCAAGAATTTGATAGTTTTTGGCAAGTAGCAGAAGAGACGGCAGATTCTCGATTTTATGGTGGGATTCATACGCCGCAAGATAATTCGGTGGGGTTAACTGCGGGAAAGAAAATTGCTAAACACGTTAATGAATTAAACTGGAAAAAGTAAATTATGGAATTAGCAAATAGAGGTTTTTTACCACATAGTCACATAGTAGAAAAAACACATAGTTCAAATAGTTTATTATATGGAGTGAGTAATAAATTGTTTGTGAAACTATGTTCACTATGTGTAAAACTATGTGACTATGTGTTTAAAAAAGTAACTGTTGCCAGACTTCTAGCTGTAGGAATGCTACTAACTACCGCATCAATTAGTCAAGCCCAAACCAAATTCACCAACATCACCGAACAAGCAGGCATTGACCATCAATTCGCCGTGAAAGATGGTTTCTTAGGCGGTGGAGTCTGTGTATTTGATTGTAACAACGACGGCTTTCAAGATTTATACATTACAGGCGGAAAACAACCAGACCGACTTTATTTAAACCAAAAAGACGGTACGTTTCAAGATATTTTAGCTGGTTCGGGACTAGAGGCGGTAACCAAAGATTTTGTTACACAAGGAGTAGCAGGAGCGGATGTCAATCGAGATGGTTTTGTAGATTTATTTATCACGACCAATACCACGATGGACACCAATCAAGTAATTCCAAGAGCCATCAATTTATTCTTTTTGAATAATGGGGACAATACCTTCCGAGATGCGACGACCGAATATGGATTAGACCAAATGAATTCTTTTAGTACAGGCGTCAATTTTGGAGATTTTAATGCGGATGGTTATCCAGATGCTTATGTGGGGAATTATTTCCATGATTATACAGGTCCTTTGGATGAAATCAATGACCAAACCATGGTCAATGCCAATAACACAGCAGAAGGCTATTTATTATTAAATCAGCAAGGCAAAAATTTCAAAGATGTGTATGCAGATTATGGAATGAATCATAAAGGTTTTGGGTTCGGCAGCGTTTTTACCGACTTTGACAATGATGCAGACCAAGATATTTTTGTCTTGCATGACTTTGGGTATAAAGCCAAACCGAACCGTTTATTAGAAAATTTATACCCTGAAAAAACCTTTAAATATGTGGAGAAGGAATTGGATATGGACTTGCGGATTAATGCGATGGCATCTGCGGTAGGAGACTATGATAATAACGGCTGGATGGATTATTTTGTGACCAACATCCGTTTCAATTTCTTTATGGTCAATCAAGGAAAAGGCAAACCATTTATCAATAAATCCAAAGAATTGGGCACTCGATTATTCAAAATAGGATGGGGCGCCAACTTTGCAGATTTTGACCATGATGGCGATTTAGACTTGTTCGTCGCCAACGGTGATTTAAATCCCAATTGTACCCCAATGGATAATTTTTATTATGAAAATGTAGAGAATCGGTTTAAGCAAGTAGCCTTTAAAGTAGGACTAAATGACTACGGATTGGGACGTGGTTCGGTCGTTTTTGATATAGAGAATGATGGCGATTTAGATTTATTGGTAGTTAATCAACAGCCTGTTATGGTTTATCCAGTTCCGTCTAAAACCTTATTGTATAGAAATGATGGGACTAACGCTAATTGGCTAAAAATCAAGTTAAAAGGTGTGGATGCAGAACTCAATGGTATTGGTTCTAGAGTAAAGGTAGTTACGGGGAATACGTCGATGATTCGAGAAATTGACGGTGGTGGGTCTAGTCATTTATCCCAAAATTCAACCATTGCTCATTTTGGCATAGGCGATGCATCAACAGTCGATTCTATAGAGGTAACTTGGACGGGTGGGAATCAACAAATTTTGAAAAATGCAGCAGCCAATCAATTATTGGTAATTGAAGAAACGGCGAAGGAAGAAATACCGATACTTTGGTATGTTTTAGGCGCTTTTTTGATAGGAGGAATATTGTATTGGGTGGGGCGACTTGGAATGTTCGAAATAGCGGCGTGATGTTTCATTCCCAATCACCTGCTAGTTTTTATAGTAAATCTATTGTATAATCTGTTTCTACAACAGATTATTAAAAGATAAATAGATTTTAAAAAATAATGAACACCCAATCCTACCTAAAAAGAATCAACTACCATCAGCCGCTAAAAGCAGATAAAGCAACCCTATTCCAACTCCACCAAGCACATCTTTATAATGTCCCTTTCGAGAATTTAAATATTCAATATAATATTCCGATAGTATTAACCAAGGACGCTTTATACCAAAAAGTAGTAGCGGGTAGGCGAGGGGGATTTTGTTATGAAATGAATGGTTTGTGATAAAATGTACAAAAATTCCCAATTTGACGACTCCCCTCCATTTTAAAGGAGGGGTGAGGGTGGGTTACTAAGTAATTAAAATTTTTTTAAATATAATTTTTTCATAAATTATTTAAAATTATAAATTAAGGAATTTTATATTATAATAAAAAATTAATATGTATAAAAAATT
This sequence comes from uncultured Saprospiraceae bacterium, assembly GCA_938010785.1. Lineage (GTDB taxonomy): Bacteria > Bacteroidota > Bacteroidia > Chitinophagales > Saprospiraceae > JAFMDF01. The sequence continues at coordinate 16,174 of CALLVC010000599.1, read as the reverse complement.
ATTCATCAAAACATTAAATAGATAAATTTTTTATCATATTAAAAATAAAAAATATACGACTAATTTTTGTTAGAATTATGCTTAAAAATAATTTCTAATAACTTAAAAATTGGAACGGCTTTTGGATAAGTGTGAGAGTATTAAGTTTTACCGATATTATTATATTTTAAGTATTTACCTTATTTCCTAAAAAAAAAGAAATCTTCTAAAAGTGATTTATTGCCCCACTTTTAAATTTAAAATTTTACATTTTAAATTTTAGATTTCCTAAATATTTCCTTCCAATTAAGTCTTGCAAAGTGCGCGAATTGTCGATAATTCGTTTGATAACACTTTGGCGGGATTCCTATAATTTTTTTGTTTCCCATTTTGCCTTTATTTGATGGTGGCGTAGAAAAGATTCTACTACATTTCGAACCAAGCTATAGTTTGGGCTACTACCAAATAAATTGCTGTAAACCAGCAAATTATCAACAAAAGCGTATCACTAAACGTATTTTTTCTATTTAAACCGATTTAAGTAATGACGACTCTACGATTCATTGGAGCAGAGCTAATGCTGTGCTTACCAAAACTAAAAAACTATGGGTTTTTCTTAGGTTTGTGCATCTTGTTTGCGCTAACAACAGCCTATAGACCTACCGAGGTCTCTACCGACAATTACGTTACTGAATTTTCTGAGAACAAGACTGATGTAGCAGCGCACCGCTCTATGATGAACCAATTAATCATCCCTAGGACAGGTGCGATTGATACAGTAATAATTACGGATTGCGGAGAGCAGATTAGTTTTGAAAGCGACCAATATACAGGAGTCCAATATCTGGATACGGCTGCTAGAAATAATGTGATGGTTATCTGCCCTTCAGATGCTAGCTTATTTTTAAGAGCGTCCTTTGCTAGATTTGATTTAGAAGCAGGAGATACGCTTTATGCTTTTGCCGGGCAAGATACCTTAGGTACTTTTGCAGGTAAAGGAAGCGGATATGGAAATCCACAAATTAACGGTGGGTGGATAGCTTCTGATTGTGATAAAGCAATGGAGCCTACAGGTTGTTTAACTTTCCAATTTAAGACCGATGGTGATAACGCTAAAGGAGCAGGTTGGGAAGCATGGGTTACTTGTGAGGGTGGTTCAGTAGGTGTAACGCCTCCAGACAATCAATTTATCGCTTTAGATTGTGATGATTACACGAACAATGTAGTAGTGACTGCAGGAAAAGTAATAAGTGACTGTGCGGTAGAGGATAGCTTATTAGTACAAATTAGCAATCAATTAGGAACAGTTTGTGAGCAAAGATGTATTCGAGCTGATAGCAGTTTCACGACAACTAATTTAGCGATTGGTCAATACACGGTAACGCACACTTTAAAGAATTTCCCTTCCATTTCTACGAAAAGTTATATCATCGTTTCTCCACCTGCTTTGTCTTGTAATGATGAAGTTGATGCAGTGGTGGGGGCATCTTGTATTGCTTCTATTCGCCCAGACTATATTTTAGAAGCACCTTGTGATACGTCAGCGACTTTATACTACGATATCGTATTAATGACAGAAGGTGGAGATACGATTAAAACGGGAACTAGTCGAAATGGACAATACCCAATAGTAACAAAAGATGATATCGAACTTTGTGGGACGACCAAATATCAAGTAGAAATCACAAGAGTTTTTGATTATAATGGAACTAGTTGTAGTAATAATTTAGTGAAAGATGTGTGTTGGGGCTATATTAATTTTATAGATGGCACAAAGCCAGAATTTATGTCTCATAGTGTAGATACGATTACTGCTTGTGGCGCTATCAATTTTGATGCAATTGGCGCGGACCTAACAAAGCCAAACATCATCGATAATTGCGATTCTATTACTTTGCAAGCAACTGATTATGAGTTGATTAACGGGGATGAATGTGCTCCAATGCGAACTTACCTAGTGACATGGGAAGCAACGGACCAATGTAATAATAAAGCAACGCAGAAAGATACTTTAAAAGTTATGCGTCCAACATTGACGGATGCGATAAAATTACCAGATGTAATCTTGAGCTGTGGCGAGGACAATCCTGAGACGATGGAAGATTATGATAGACTAGGAATTATAAAAATTCCAATGCCTGGAGATACGATTGTATTGAGTACAGATTATTATGTATGTAACTTCATCTTAACTAAAAGTGATGAAGTAGTACCTCACCCGGGAGGTAAAAAAGTAGCTAGATATTGGGCGGTTGTAGATGGCTGTAGTAATATTCCATTTCCAATCATGGTAGATACGCAACTGATAGAGTTCATCGATACCTTAGCACCATCTATAGATTGCTCTCCTTACGGAAGTTTGGCGGATGCGCAAAGTATTCCATTGCCAGCAGAGGCTTGCACGATGGCAGTTACTTTGCCAAAGCCAACAGCAACAGATTTATGTGCAGAACCGAAAGTAGAGATGTTTATGGTAGAACAATTGATTGATGGAAACTGGGTCAGGATTGCAAATACCTTAGGCGAGGCAGGGGAGTTACCTTGTGATAGTTTTAGAGTCGGTTGGCAAGCCATAGATTTAGGACTAGACAGCACTGCTTTAAGAGATACCTGTTTGCAATACTTTAGATTAGAGGATAGAACACCACCACGAGCAATTTGTGGTGATGAAATTCAGATAACCTATAATTCAGAAGGTACTAGATTATTTGCATCAGAAATTGACCATCAGGCAACAGATATTTGTGGAATTGCTACAGTAGAAATTAGAGTAGAAGGAGGAGAATGGGGAGAATATTTAGATTTTGTCTGTACAGATGTTCATAAAGATTTTGATGCACAATTAAGATTCACAGACAAGGGAGGAAATCGGAATATTTGTGGCTTTAAAATTACGGTGCTAGACGTCATTCCTCCATTTTGTAATGACTTGGAAGATTTCAATGGAACCTGTGATAATTACCATACAGAACAATTTGGACCTACAACGGATACAAATGGAGACGGTTTTTTCAATGACGCAGAATGGGTAGACTTAACAGGTGATTTATTTGATGAATATAACAATCAGTTTGGAAACCCACAGTGTGAAGATAATATCTCCTGTGTGGAATTCAGTTCTGAGCAACAATATCAAATGATTTATGAACAATGTGGTGTAATCAAAGGAAGAAGAAGGTATAGAATCATTGATTGGAACGGACAAGGGCTTGCTTCTGAGTGGAAAATTCAAGAAATCAATATTACTTACAATCCAGGTTGGTCGTTTACTTTGCCAGTAGATTTCTTTGGCGAATGTGGCGCTACAGTACCTGATGCAAATATAACGATAGAAAATGGCGCCTGTGATTTGATTGGATGGGAACACGAAGACCAAGTATTTGACATTGTACAAGATGCTTGTTATAAAGTGATTCGAACTTATCATATTATCAATTGGTGTAACTATGTCGAAGGACAGGAACCAATTGAATTGGGTAGAATAGAAAATCCATTAGGCTTAGTTTATGATGAAAAAACAATTACGTCAGCTGATGTAGACAACTATGGTTATTACACTTATGTACAAGTTTTAAAAGTGACGGATAATACAGCACCGACACTAACTATCAATGAAGTACAAACTTGTATTTACGGTGTAGGAGATGCAGCCCCAGTGGGAGTAGAAGACCAAACACCTGGCGCAGCGCCATTTGAATGTGACACAGTTAGAATTTTCTCCGTAGAAGCAAGGGATTGTGACCAAAGTGCATTCAGTAATTTCTCTTTCACTTATGCAATCTACGAAGACGGAGTGTTGGCAGAAACAGGTGAGGCAAGTAAATTCTTCTGGACGGTAGAGCCTAAAATAAAATACACTGTGCGATTTACAGTATATGATAATTGTGGCAACGAAAATACATTGACAAAAGACTATGAGTTTTGGGATTGTTCAAGACCATCTGTAGTCTGTATTCCTGCCATCAATGTAGAAATCAGAGGAGATGGAACTGCCAGAGTAGATGCCATAGGATTTAATAAAGGCAGTTGGGATAATTGTACGCCTCAATCGGAATTAGAACACAAGATTTGGCATAAGAGTATCTCTACCATACCTCCAACCGATAAGGAGAGTGTAGCAGAGCTGCCAAGTACCTTATATTTAGGATGTGATTACCAGTTAGCACAACAAGTTTTTCACTATGTGATAGATGCAGAAGGAAACTATGATTATTGTGAGGCAACGGTCAATGTAGGAAATACTTCGGGTGTTTGTGAAGAAACACCAGTTACAGGACAAGCTTTAGTCGCTGGACATATCCAAACGAATGAAGGAGAAGAAGTAGAGGCAGTGAACATTGAGATTATGGGAACGGGGACAATGCCTTCAACAGCAACTGGAACGAATGGCGATTTCACCTTGGCATTAAATAAAGGACAAGCTTATGAAGTAGTGCCGACGAAGCAAACCGCCCCATTAAATGGAGTAACAACTTTTGATTTAATTGTGATAAGTAAGCATATTTTAGGCTTACAAGATTTTACTTCACCTTATCAATACATAGCGGCAGATGTGAACAAATCGGGAACTGTAACTGCATTTGATATGGTACAATTAAGACAATTGATTTTAAATATTATTCCAGACTTTCCGAATAATGATAGTTGGAGGTTTGTGGATGCAAAATATGCTTTCACTACCGAAACCCCACTAAACGAAGATTTTGAAGAAAGAATTACAATAGATAATCACCAAGCGGATATGATGGATGCAAATTTTGTAGCCATTAAGATTGGAGATTTGAACGGCAGTGCGACTGTCAATACTTTACAAACGAACGAAGCGAGAACGACACGGAACACAATGACATTTGACTTTGAAGACAGAAATTTACAAGCAAACGAGTTAATTACAATGGATTTTACGAAAGCAGATTTACAAGAATTAGAAGGCTATCAGTTAGCATTAGATTTTACAGGATTAGAACTGATGAACATTCAAGAAGGCTTAGTCAAAAGCCATCACTTTGGACAAACTTTACTAGACAGAAACATTTTATTGAGCAGTTGGGACCGATTAAGTGGTTCTACAGAACCTACATCGGACCAGACACATTTATTCTCCTTACAATTTAAGGCCCACACAGCTGGAAAATTAAGCGATTTCTTACACTTACAACCAAAAATATTAACCACACAAGCTTACACACACAAAGGAGAAATAATTGATGTAACCTTACAGTTTACGACGCTAAAAAATGGATTTACATTGGAGCAAAACCGCCCGAATCCTTTCCAAGAAACGACAAGTATTGGCTTTCAATTACCAAAAGCAGGAACAGCGACACTAACGATTTTAGATGTACAAGGACGTGTTTTATTACAAAGAGCAAAAGATTTTTCACGCGGCAGTCACCAATGGATAATTGAAGGTCAATCCTTGTCCACCAAAGGTATCTTATACTACCAATTAGCTACCGAGGACGAAGTGCTTACGAAGAAAATGATGTTGATAGAATAAAAGACGGTTGACGGTCCACGGTTGGCGGTCGACGGTTTTACACCAAGGAGTTAGTTAATTTAAATACTAACAAAGATACTTATTACTGGTCGGACGCTTGAAGTCCCTATGAGAATACACTTTCTGAAATTACTGAAATACAAAATATCCCATGTTGTATTTAAAATGCAACAGATAAAATTTTACAATTTAATAGCTTTAACTACTAAAAAGCGCAAAGCTCCGTATACCGTTCACCATGAACCGTATGCCAGACATCGTGCACCGTTTTTTAGTAAAAATTTACCACACATGAAAAAATGGTACCCATCTTTAGCGTTAGGAGCACTTCTTTTTGTGCTATGCTCCATGTCTATACAAGGTACTTTGAGTTCTTCCGAGCGTGCGGATAAATTGACTAATTTAAGTTCAGTTTTACACACCAATAACGAAGCAAACTCAACGGAAAACAATGCTAGTTTTTTCCAAATGGCAATGGACACACAAGTGATTAATATGCCATTGAGTACCGCTCAAAACGTGACTATCGAGAGTTGTGAAAAGACAACTCTTTTCCAGAATAGATTTGAACATCTATATCCGGATACAGAAGCTCACCGAGATACTTTAACAATTTGTGCCCCAGCAGATAAGCGGGTTTTTATCACCTTTACAGAATTTGAAGTAGCGCCAGGCGACACCCTATTTGTCTATGATGCTGATAGTATTCAAGCTAATCGAAAAGTAGCGGCCTTTTCTGGAGCAGGCGTAAGTGCAACAGGCGGTTGGATTAATTCTGACTGTAATCCATCAGGCTGTTTAACTTTTGAGTTTGTTACTAATGGTGACAATATCAAAGGATTTGGCTGGGAATCTTGGGTGACTTGTTTAGATTTAGATGCTATAGACCTTGTTTGTCCAGCGATTAATTCTACCATTCTAGCCTGCGATGAGACTTGGTCAATTGTTCCAATTACAGCTCCAGAACCGTTTACGATTTGTGGAGAGGTGCAAGATTCTTTCTGCTTAACTATCTACAACTCGCATGGTCATGCTTGTTTAGATTCTTGTGTACAAGCAAACGAAGTCATTGCAGATACTTTTGGCGTAGGCCAGTTCAAAGCAGTTTGGCATGCTAAAAATTATCCTCATTTCAAGGTTGAAAAATATTTTACGATAGCCGCACCAACTTTAGTTTGTAACGATGAAGTATCAATTCCATTAGGTTCCGCTTGTGCATTATATCTGACGCCAGATATGTTATTAGAAGGACCGTGTGACACCATCACAGATACTTTATACTATCGAATTGATATTGAAATAGGTAGTGGAAAGTTAAGTAAAACCATTACTGGTGGAGGTGGACCAGGCATTGAATATCCAACTATTTATAGAGATACTTTAGAAAAATATGGTGTAGCTAATTTCTGTCAAGGAAAATTAACGACTAAGATAACGAGAGTATACTACGAACACATGTTGGAAGACATGACTATTTGTGCCAATGGAATGGCAGAAACAAGCTGCGAAACAGTCGTGAATTTTTCAGACCAATCACCACCATTTTTTACAAATTATGATAGAATTGACACCCTAGCTGCATGTACCAATGCAGCCATAGAAGGCTCGTTAAGAGTACCAGACGTAATCGCAAATTGTGACACGGCTGCTGTAACTTTGGAAAGTGTAAACTATCTTAGTGCAATCAATCCGTGTTCCACGGGTGAAGTAATTGTAACTTGGAAAGCAGTAGATTTATGTGGTAACACAGCTTATTTAAGTGATACTATATTCGTTGTTCGACCTCAAAGATTTTATGAGCCAGGAAGAACTAGGTTAAATTGTAATGAAGGCTTGACTTACGAAGATGCCGAGACACCGGGTTTAATCACTGGAGAAATTAAAAATGGTGTTTTAATTCCAAGAGATACGATTCACCTAAGCACAGAAGAATACATTTGTGGCTATATCTTAGTGAAAAATGATGAACAATATCCATCAGCCGATTGTGGTGAAAAATGGATTAGAGATTGGAAAGTATTAGATTGGTGTAACCCAAGCATAGGCCCTGTTAAAATTGGTACTCAAGCGGTATTAATTACGGATACGATTCCACCAACATTTGTGAATTGTCCTGATTCTAACAGTGTAGGTGGTGCAAACTTACCAATGATAGTTGATTTAGGTCACTTTGAGTGCGAAGTCAGTCTAAAAGGAGAGGAATTGGGAATTCCAACAGCGATAGATAACTGTGACCCAAATCCAGCAGTAACTATGTTCTGTGTAGAAGTATTACACGAAGGCGTATGGAAAAAAATTGGAACGAATCTATCTAATTCAGGACCATTATCTTGCGATACCTTCCGAATTGGTTGGGTAGCTAATGATGCTTGTCATGAGCAATTGAAAGCAGATACTTGTTTCAAACATGTCATTGTCAGAGATGTAACGAAGCCTTCGGCGGTATGTGTAGACCAATTGAACTTCTCTGTAGGAAGTGATTGGGCTAGAATTATCGGTGTCGAAGAGATTGATGCAGGTAGTTGGGATGCTTGTGGCATTGTTAAACGAGAAATCAGTATTGATGGCATCAATTACGGACAAGACGTCACCTTAGCATGTGATGCGATTCATCACGAACCTAAAGTATATTTAAGGGTTACAGATGCCAAAGGCAATGATAATGTTTGTTGGACTGCCATCAACGTAAAAGACGATATTTATCCATCTTGTGGAAAATTACCAGATGTTAATTTATTCTGTGATGAATTTAAGACAGGCGACTTAGGTGCTTCTACAGATACCAATGGCAATGGAATATTCGATGATGAAGAATATTTACCACTAGTAGGAACAGCGCTAGATTCTTTTAATAGCAAATATGGAAATCCAATAGATATTTGTGATGACAATATCAGATGTCACCCAATGACTATTGAGCAAGAATACCAATTAGTAGAATGGCCTTGTGGTCAGACTCAAATTCAGCGTAGATACCGAGCGATTGACTGGGGGCCAAATAAATCACCTTGGGAAACACAATTGATTGCTTTACAGTACCGACAAAACTGGGAAATTGAGTTACCACAAGACTGGAACGGTGAATGTGGAGCAACATTTCCTACAGCAGCGTTGAACATTCGTTCAGGCGCTTGTGACCAAATTGGTTGGGAACACGAAGATAAAGTCTTTGTAATAGAGGACGAAGCTTGTTACAAAGTAGAAAGAACGTACCACATCATCAACTGGTGTTTATACAAAGCAGGTGACAGACCTTTTCCATTGAATAGAAAAGAAGACGACCACGGATTTGCATCAGGAGAAACCATTAATAACCAGCAGTATCCTGCAAATGGTTATTTGACTTACATTCAGGTATTAAAAGTACATAGCTTTGATGGACCAGAAATTACCATTAATGAGGTAGAATCTTGTTTGACAGGCGAAGGAATCGCTGGAGAGACCGCAACGACGGCAGATGGTATGTATGACTGTGACGAAACGCGGACTTTCTCTGCTGAGGCAGAAAGCTGTGTAGATTTCGAGACATTAGATTTCTGGTGGAGTATTTACGCCAATAGTATAAAGGTAGATTCTGGACAAGGCAATAAGTTTACTTATACTGTTAATCCAGGCATCGAATACTTAGTAAGCTTTTCCGCTTCTGACCCATGTGGAAATGGCTCTACACAGACGAAAACATTTGAATTTTTTGATTGTAAAAAGCCAACCCCATCCTGTCGATCAGCAGCCATCCTAGAAATGGGACAAGAAGGTAAAATTACCATCTGGGCTTCTGATGTAGACTTAGGAAGTTTTGACAACTGTACGCCAAAAGAGTTACTAAATTCAAGATTATGGCATACAAGCTTGGGTATTGATCTACCGACTACTTCAGAAGCAGTACTTGCTTTACCTTCAAACTTAGATTTTGATTGTGAAAATACTGGTAGTCAAACAGTTAGACTTTATGTAATTGACAAAGAGGGTAATTTTGCTTTCTGTACTTCAGTAGTAGAAATTCAAGATAATATGAAAGTATGTGCGCCAGTAGGAGACCCATTGTCTTTTGTAAGTGGACGTATCCAAACTACTGCTAATGAAATGATAAACGACGTTACCGTAACAGCGACTTCTAGCGATGGAAATAGTATTGCAACCGTCACACAAGACGGACTTTTCCAATTTTCGCTTCCTAAAAACAACATCCATACTTTAAAGCCTGAACTGGATACAAATCCACTAAATGGCGTAACAACCTTTGACCTTGTCCTTATCTCTAAACATATATTAGGCCTTCAATCATTTAATTCACCATATCAATACGTAGCCGCGGACGTGAACCAATCTGGCACTATCTCTGCATACGACATGGTACAGCTAAGGCAATTAATTCTTAATATCAATCCAAAATTCCCCAATAACACCAGTTGGAAGTTCGTAGATAACGCTTATGTGTTCACGACCGATAATCCAGCAGCAGAAGACTACCGAGAGACTGTAGAGTTGTCAAATATGACAGATGAGATGCAGGTAGGATTTATGGCTGTTAAAATCGGAGATGTCAACCAAAGCGCAAACTTTAGTGGTCTTCAAGAAGCAGACTCCAGAAATGTGACCAAGATTCAGGTAGCGGAGCAAAGCTTAGAAGCAGGACAGGTTTACACCGTAGATTTTGTCCTACCAGCTAAAACTAGCTTGGAAGGGTATCAGTTTACGATTGATTACAAAGATTTAGCTTTAATTGAAATGGTGGAATCGACTGCCAAAACACATAATTTCGGATTTAATTTTACAGAAAGAGGTTTGCTAACGACCAGTTGGAATGCCACTGATGCAGCCGAAACTACGAGCGATACCAAATTATTCAGCTTAGTCTTCAAATCCGGCTCGGCCGGGCGACTAAGCGAAAAATTGGCCATCACTTCTAGTATCACCGCCGCAGAAGCTTATGATGTAGAGGGTAATATTAGCAATGTTGCACTAGACTTCAAAGGTTCCGAGTCAGCTGGAATTCAACTTTATCAAAACCGTCCAAATCCGTTTAGAGATAATACCTCGATAGGGTTTTACTTACCAGCGTCAGGTGAAGCAGTCTTGAGCATCTTGGATGTCCAAGGAAAAGTATTGAAGGAAATTAGAGGTACCTACGAAAAAGGCTACCAGGAAATCCAACTCAATGCCGCTGAATTGTCAGACAAAGGCGTACTTTACTACCAATTAACAACGGATAAAAAGCAGGTAGTAAAAAGGATGATTGTGATAGAGTAAAAACAACCGTTCGTATAGCCATTAGCTTTTAGCTGATAGCTTGCAGCAAAACTTTTATATTATTTCATTCAATTTTTTGGTCAGCAGACAGTAGTTTGCTGACCAATTTTTTTTTGACAAAATTTATAAAAACTTTTTTGTAGAATAGGGGGGCATCTAGTGGCTCAAGAAAAAAGTAGTTGATAGTTTAGAATCAGTTATTTTTTGTCTAATCTAGATAAGGAAGTGCACTTCCGAACCGCAAGCGGATGGGATGCAATTGGGATAATAGCCGTAGCTAGTGGCCCCACCAATAATTATTTCTGCTTTGGGATATTTTGTTTCTACTGTTAATTCTTGAGTATAGCATTCTCCCAATAAATTTTTTCGGTAAGTTTCCGCAGCATCTTCTAATTTTTCATATCCGATAGTTTTAAATCCCATTGCCTCAAAACCAAGAGATAAGCCACCACAACCTGCAAATAAATCAATAACAGTTTTATTTAATTCTTTATCTATGTGAGGAGTGAGTTGTGTATTTATTTTCTCGATATACTTCATTTGGTAAAGGCAGGAAATTTGTATAAATTTTTTAACGGCAAATCGTTGAAAAGGACAGATTTTAAAATTAAATAGACCTTTACTTATACAAAGGGTAAATTCAAGTACCCTACGCTTCTTTTTGCTCAAATTTTGCCGTAGCTCAAATAATTATTTAGCTCAATCGTTACCTAAATCACAAAAAGCGTCGTAATAGTAAAGCGGAGCATATCCTTTTGTTTAGTTGATACTCATTTAAAAAATAACAAATATGAAAATAGCAGTCATCATTACTTTTTTATTAGCGGGAAGTTTGATGTTTTTTAGTTCGTGCAAAACGACTCAAAAAGCGTTGACACAAGAAGAGGTCCAAGCCTTACCGAAAGTATTGGAATATAGCAGGACAGGGTGCCGCGGAAAATGCCCAGCATTCGATTTTACGGTCTACCAAGATGGTTGGGCGGTCTTTAATGGAAAGCGATACACCAAGCACGAAGGCGAAGCGACAACTCAATTATCCAAAGAAGAATTTGCACAATTACAGGCCAATTGCCAAAAGGCCAATTTATGGGACTTACAACCTGCTTACGGGATGAATGTCATGGATATTCCAACAACAACGATTCATTTCTATGAAAAGGATAGAGATAAAAAAGTGGCTTGGCGAATGCGTGCCCCCAAAGGATTACCAACGCTAAGTAATGAAATTTGTCAAATTTTATATAACAGAGGATGGTTAGAAACAGTCAAAAAGGAAAAAGAAATGAGCATGCCCGTTGGAGCTATTCACAATGAAATAATTGTCCAATTCAACGAAAAAGTAAATACGGACAAGTGGTGTGCTCAATACGAACGTTTTGGGTTGACCAAGAAAAAAGCCTTGTCAACTTTGACGCCATTATACTTATTTCAATTTGATACTGGAAAAATGAGCCCGGATAGAATGTTAGAGATGATAAAGCGGGATAAGAAAGTAACGTCTGCGGAATTTAATAAGCGGATGGAGACGAGGAGTCGGTAATAACTCTCAATAACTTTTAACTAAGGAATCAAGGGCTTTCTCATAAAACTTCTAAACTAGACGTTCCTAACAATTTTTTCCGTATCGAACGGAAAAAATTGTAAAAGGGGGTTCTAAAGGGTGAATAAAAATGAATTTTCAATGAAAATTCATTTTTATTCACCCTTTGAATCCCCTTTTTTGACCTGCCTGCTGACGCAGGAAGGCAGGTTTGAAAGGACTCTGCCTGTCCCGAATTTATTTCGGGAATGTCCGTTCAAATCAAGACTATGATATGATAGAACAGCTGATTTTTATGAGAAAACCCTACTAAGGAATTTTCGTCTTCTTCTTCGCCTTCTGCATCGGATTCAACAATTCTTTCTGCTTATGCTTTTTAAACACCTGGAAGCGACTCGGTAATTCTTTGACGGGCCAATTATTATTGCTTTCGTCAATGTCTGCCGTTTCGTGATAGGGGTCGATGACAATACCTTTGACTTCTTTATTTTTGACAAAAACCTTAGTGAATTTTTCTTCATTCTTCCGCCAAATTTCTACTGGAATTCGTTCTACTTCCTTCGTTCCATCTTTAAATTCCCATTCGATAATTACGGGCATTACTAAGCCACCTTTATTGCTGAAATAGAGTTCATAGTAATTTTTATCTCCGAATAGTTTTTTCTTTTCTTTTTTAGAATAGGTTTCATCGTATAAATAAGTCGTGTAATTAATGACAGAGTCTGCGGTATTCCACGGTTCATAAGTGGTATAAATATCTCTTAGTTCAGGGTCTTTGTCCACCGCTGATTTCATGCCTGATTCCTTGTTTTTCTTTTGCGCAATATGTACTCGAGGTTCTTTTTGCTTCCAAGGATAATTGCTTTCCCTTTTTTCTGGATTATTTTTTAAATCAACTTTATACCAATTGATACTATCCAAAGAAATATCAACCGCATCTGTGCCATAGAACCAACCTTGCCAAAACCAATCTAAATCCACACCACTTGCATCTTCCATGGTACGGAAAAAATCAGCAGGGGTAGGATGTTTAAATGCCCAACGACGTGCATATTCCTTAAAGGCGTAGTCAAATAGTTCGCGTCCCATAATGGTTTCTCGAAGCACATTGAGCGCCGTAGCAGGTTTGTCATAGGCATTAGACCCAAAATTGACGATATTTTCACTATTGGTCATAATTGGCTCTAATCTATTTTTTGGCTGCTTCATATAGCTGGTAATGAGGTCAGTCGTACCGCCCCAGTGCTTGTAGTTGACATCAAATTCTTGCTCTGCTAAGAATTGTAAGAAACTATTAATGCCTTCATCCATCCAAGTCCATTGTCGCTCATCACTATTGACAATCATTGGGAAATAATTGTGACCTACTTCGTGAATAATGACCGTTAGAGCAGCTATTTTAGACCGTTCTGTGTAAGTACCATCTGCTTCCGCACGACCGGGGTTAAAGCAAATCATTGGGTATTCCATACCGTTGGCAGCTTCTACCGAAATAGCAACAGGATAAGGATACGGAATGGTATGCTTGCTATAAACATCCAAGGTATGTTCTACTGCTTTGGTGGAATATTTATTGTAAATAGGGTAGGCCTCTTTGGCATAATAGCTCATACACATTACTTTTTTGTTTTCCTCTGTAATGTGCGGCATGGCATCCCAAACAAATTTTCGGCTACTAGTCCAAGCAAAGTCTCTTACATTCTCCGCTTCAAAAATCCAAGTTTTGGTTGCTGTTGATTTTTTCTTTTGCTCATTGGCTTTGGCTTCTGCTAAGGTGACAATTTCTATCGGCGCTGTGGCATTTTGAGCTTGCTTCCAACGTTGCATTTGAATGGCGGTTAAAACTTCCTCGTAATTTTGGCATTCTCCCGTTGCACCTACCATATGGTCCGCAGGAACCGTCATTTTTACTTTATAATTGCCAAAATTTAAAGCAAATTCCCCTCTTCCTGTAAACTGTTTATTTTGCCAGCCTTCGAAGTCAGAATAAACCGCCATCCGTGGAAACCATTGAACAATGGTATGCAAGTAGTTGCCATCGTCTTCAAAATATTCATACCCACCTCTACCGCCTGCCAGACCATCCACACGGTCTGTAATGTTGTAGTGCCAATCAACGTTAAAAACAAATTGCTCACCAGATTTTAATGGGGTGGGTAACTCTACCCGCATCATCGTATAATTAATCGTATATTTTAAAGGGGTACCGTTAGCGTCAGTGACTGCATGGATTTTATGGCCATATCCTTCTAAGGCATCTCGGATATCCAGACTTTCTATTGCTCGTTCACTCATTTGAGGCCGAATCGTGCTACCATCATCCACATTATCTGGATTATGTGGGTCATGCTCATTCTCGTCCAATTGTAGCCATAAATATCTCAGCGTACTTGGCGATTGATTGTGATAAGTAATGGTTTCTTTACCGTCCAATCTTAGATTTTCTTCATCTAAAGTACATTCGATGTCGTAATCTGCTCGTTGTTGCCAATATTGCGGACCGGGCGAACCATCTGCGCTTCTATAACTATTGGGGTCTCGGAGTTTTTGACCGAGTTGTTCAAATTTGTTACCGTGATTAGAACCAGGGTTGTTTTGGCTGATTGCTAAGAAAGGAATAGATAAGGCTGCTACTAAGATAAGAGTGAACAGCGCGACTGATTTTTTTTGCATGGCTTTATTATAGTCAGGTTGTTAAAAAATATGCCCAAATTTAAGATATTTTAGGAAATTCAGTTTTAGGAAATTTCTTTTTTAGGAATTGAGGCAATTTTTACAAAGGATTTAACCCCCTACGTGCAATTATTAAGCAGTTATTTTTCTTTCAGAATCCGCTTCTTTATCCGCTTGTACTCTGTTTCTGTCACTAATCCAGCAGCTTTCAATTCTTCCAATTTAGCCAATTTCTTAACTGTTTCATTTTCTACAGGGGCTTCGGCTTCAAAGATATTGTCAATAGCATCTTGAATTTCCTCTTCTACATCTTCCTTGATATCCTCAGCTTTATCTGCCCAATCTTCGACGATGTTTTTTCCTTTTTGAAATTGTTTTTGGTAAAAGTCTCTTAATTCATCGGCATCAAATTCATTGATAGAGCCGCCCGAGGCAAAATGTTGAGCTACGACCTGTCCAATAGCATAGGTCGTTGCACCAGAAAATGCCGATACAGTCGCTCCTCCGAGCGCCGTACCAATGATTGGAACAGCCTTAAAAACAGAACCTACCGTATGTGCAGCAATTCTTGAAAGCGTATTACCAGCAATCGTACCGACAAAAGCTTTTCCACTAGAATCATTATAATCTTGGTCATAGAGTTTGCACAATTGCCGAAGCATATCCAATTGGATGGCAGTGACCGCCGCTATATCAACGATGGGAATAGGAATAAAACCAGCACCCATAGAAAAAAGGACATGTCGTTTAATAATGGGTTGTGCTTTCGCTAAAGCAGTAATTTTTGAATCAGGCATGGTGATTTAATTTAAAATGACTAGTAAATTGACTGAAAAGTTACTTCTAAATAGAAGAAACAGATGTTTTTTTTATACCAACGATTAGAAAGAGTGGATAAACTTGCGAATACAAGAAATTTTGAATTTTCACAAGTAAAGATATTAATTAAAAGAGCTTGCTGAAAGCTAAAAATTAAATATGGAATATGTCTTAATTTGCCGAATATAGCAGTTGAGTAGAATAGAAGATAGACAACTAGTTGATTTTTACCATTTTAAAAAAGGTTAAATTTTCTCAAAAAAAGATGAAAATAGGCTTTTATAAGCAACTTAATAATAATACCTTTGCACCGATTTTTGAAAAGAGGCTAGAAAGTAACAAAAAACAGCCAAATAGGGCCATTTTCGAACTTGAGCCTGATTAGCAATTTTATTTTTTTATAAAAAAGCAGA
>CALLVC010000598.1 GCA_938010785.1 uncultured Saprospiraceae bacterium | reverse complement strand
AGTAATGGCGTTCAAATTGTAGATGAATTGTCACCGATGTTGGACATAACGACTTTCGAACCTATATCGGCAAGTAGCCCTTACAATTATACTTTAGAAGAAGGTGTTTTAACTTTGGAGGTACCTCCTACAGCTCCTGGTGAATTGTGGAATCTAAATAGCTTTGTGAAATTTAGTATTCAGCCAAAGGCAGATTTGGCTATGGGAACAGTTATTACTAATTCAGCTACCCTAATTTATTCTGAAGATTGGACGGAACAAACAAATACCGTATTTCATACCATAGAAGCCAATTTTTTACAAACATCGACTTCCGTCAGTGACCTAGTACAGCCTTCTGCTGAGGTGACGATTTATCCAAATCCATCTTCTGATGTTGTTGTCTTTACCCTTAAAAACTGGCAAGGGAGTGATTATCAACTAAGCATTTTCGATGTAGACGGTAAAGAATTACAATCTCACTTATTTAAAAATAGCCAATACCGTTTCAAGAAAGGGGACTTACCAACGGGTACCTACTTGTATCGCTTGATAGGTACGAATGGTACGGTGGATAATGGCTTTCTTGTATTGATTGACTAAATATCATTAATGATGAATGATGAACGATGAATGATGAATTCGGTGAATCTGGATTTTATATACTTAAACGGAAAACAATTATCCGCAGCCATTTTCCAATTCATAGTTCATCGTTCATCCTTAAGTCTGGATTTTGAATACTTAAGGGAATAGGCAAGAAATACCCGCCCGATTAAAAAAATTATGGTGCGCACTAGAAAAGATTCCACACATAAATCTCTTTGATATTTACATGAAATAAGACGATTTTTTAGTATTTCATCCATTAAAACGGCTCAGAAGTTTACACTTCTTCATGCCCTAGGTTGAGTACTATTTTAGCAACTGACCTAGAGCAAATCTAGTATAGTAACCGTTTTGTCCGTATATTTTTCATAGAAAAATCAGTGTCGAATCCTATTTAGTTGGAAAGGTTATTTTAGTACTTTCCTAAACTGAAAACAATTATTCCCAGCAATCTACACAATTCATCGTTCATCGTTCATAATTTAATTATAAACCTCCCTAACATCCTAAATTCATCAATATAGCATTAATAATTGCCTATTTAATATCATTTTTAAGTGGAATATAATCCTACCTTTGCGGTACGCAATTTCTGGATAATGACACTTTTAAAATGAAAAAAAATAGACTAGCAGTTAATTTATACTTTTTTATCAATGGTTTTATTTATGCCAATTGGGTTTCTAGACTTCCCAGATTGCAAGAACTTTATGAAATGGACAATGGGACTACGGGGATGGTGCTATTGACTTTTGCAATTGGTGCTTTAGTCGCGATGCCTATTTCTGGTTGGTTGATTGTCAAAAATGGCAGTGAACGAATGACCATCCTTTTTGCTTTTCTATTCTGCTCGATAATTCCCTTTATTGCCGTGATGGGAACGACCTTTCTTTTAAGTATTTTGCTTTTTGTCGGAGGTATGCTTACAGGAGTCATGGATATCGGGATGAATGCGCAGGCGGTGTTGGTCGAAGAAAAATATAAACGACCCATTATGTCTTCTTTTCATGCGGTCTTTAGTGGCGGGATGATGACTGGGGCTGGAATAGGGGCTTTATTTACCAAATGGGACACCTCCATTTTTCAACATTTTCTGATTATTACGATTATAGCCTTAGCCATAGCTTTATATAGTAGTTTTAACTTAGTGAAAGATAAACCTAGCCCATCGACCAAAGAAGAAAATAAAGGCCTGCAAATGCCTACCAGTGCACTTTGGGGCATCGGAATTATTGCCTTATGTTGTATGCTGGGAGAAGGAGCGATGGCGGATTGGAGTACTATTTATATGAACCAAATCGCCAATGCGGATGCTGCTTTAGCTCCGATTGGATTGGGGGCATTTTCGACGGCTATGATGATTGGGCGTATTTTTGGAGATAAGGGTAGAGTCGTATTTGGAGATGGCAAATTGTTGATTATTAATAGTTTAGTTGCTTTGTTTGGAATTGCTTTATTGGTTACCTTTCCCACGCCTATCATGGCGATTATCGGTTTCTTTCTAATTGGTTTGGGCCTCTCGGTTATTATTCCAATTGCTTTTAGCACAGCAGGAACAATGGAAGGCTTAGCGCCTGGAGTGGGCATCAGTATGGTTTCTACAATAGGGTATAGTGGCTTTTTGTTAGGGCCGCCAATTATTGGTTTTATTGCAGATTGGCAAACACTAAGAACAGGTATGCTTTTTATAGCTTTCCTATTTGTTATGATGACTTTGTTGACTTTTTGGAATCATTGGAAGTAGGTTTTGGTAAAAGTGAATCATACATCAGCATTCATACCTGCTTATCTAATAGGTATAGTTTACCCACATCTTATTTAATTAGGAAAAGATGCTAATTTTAATAATTGGTTTTAAATTAGTAGAATGTTCTCTTCTGCTGGCGGGAGTCGGAGGATGAAAAACACATAATTGGCTGAAATTAATGGAGAGGGAAGTGCTTCCAGAACTTCAAGTTCTGGAAGCACTTTACCACATTTTATTAAAATGACACAATTATTCCTACTTTTTAAAGGGTTTTCTTATAAAAATTCTATACCTGGCGTTCCTAACAAATTTTGCCGTATCGAACGGCAAAATTTGTAATAAGAATAGGTTTTCCATTTTTATAAGAAAACCCTTCTACTTTTTATAAAGAATAACAGAAATACCATAAGCTTCAAATTCCTTTAAAAGCTGCCAATTATTTTCCAATTCGGCTAGTTCTTCATCTGAAAGGTCATTATAAACAACCGAATAAAAGAAATACTTATTTTTACTAAAATCCTTTTTAACAAAACCTGTCGATTGCTCTGCTAAGTCATAAATCTCAAAGGGACCAATATTCGGAAATACGGTGCCTATTTCGTCCAAAGGAATCTCTTCCTGTTCAATATACTGAATCATTTTATCTCGAAGCACATAATAAGGTAAATGTGCTAGGGTAGCGTCCCATCCTTGAGCTATGTGTTTAGGGTAGACCCAAAAATTACCAGTTAAAAGACCCGTAAAAGCAACACCAAAGAGTAGTTGACGTGTCTTCTTTTTTGTGAAAAAAACAAAACATACATGATAAAATAATAAAGTGATACTTAGAGTGATAGGTAATAAATATCGATGACTCATTAAGCCCTCATGGAGTAGGAGTGAGGGCGTAAGCAATAAGGAAAGGACGGCAATTAGTGTAAATAATGATTGCACTTGAAGCAGTTCCTTTTCTGATGAAAAGCACCTTTTGATATTAATCTTTTTGAAAAGCATCCAAATTAATACCCCTAATAAGAACAAGCGACCAAAATCTAGTAAACGCCAACCAAATAAACCTATATTTTTTAGAAAACCAGATACATCTACTTGTTTGAAACTACCTGCCCAAGGCGAATTGGGGTGATAGCCTATCCATCCCGTTTCTTGATAATGATACCCTAAAAATAACATGGCTATTAGACCAGCGGGTAAAAAATAAGGTAGTTTTGTAAAAGCTATGGCTAAAATTTTTTTAGGATTAGAATGGCTTTTAATCGGCTGGAAATAGATAGTTAACACCCACCAAAGGTATAGCCCAAAGGTCGCCATCATCCCACGCATGCTGATGGTGCCGAGTAAAATTGTCCCCAATATAATACCTATAATTCGTTGATGGATGATTGCAAAAATGCACCATAAAAAAGCAAAAACAAGCACAATGTCTGGACTGACTAATACACTTTGACCTGCAAAAAATGGGTCAAATAAAACGAGTAGGATTAAATATTTAGCGGCTTTTTCATTAGCATAATAGGTGCCAATTTGCTGTAATAACCAAACGATTCCTAATAAAAATGGTAACATTGAAAAGTGACTGACAATCAATGATTTACCAAATATTTTCCAACACCAAGCTAAGTATAATCCAAATATTGGTGGGTGTCCACTATCAATACTTTCTGGTAGTAAAAGATATTGAAAATTTTGCTCATAATACCAATGCGCATGTTTGGATGCAAGCTGAACGGTGTCCCAAAAAAATATATGCTCACTTACCCACCATGTAAGTAAACAACAATATGCCCAGAAGCATGTTAAAGACTTTATATTTTTGGACCAGTTTATCATTAAATCAAGAAGGGTTTTCTTATAAAAAATGCTTTTCTAGACGTTCCTAACAAATTTTGCCGTATCGAACGGCATAAATTTGTAAAAAGGGATTTAAAGGGTGAGCTAAAAATGAATTTTCAAAGAAAATCCATTTTTAGCTCACCCTTTAAAAACCTTTTTTTGATTTATTGGGACTCTGCCTGTCCCGAATTTATTTCGGGAATGTCCCAATAAATCAAGATTTACTCGGATGTTCCATTTTTATATAAAAACTCCTTTATATCAAGGACGTATATTTTAAAATATTAATGTTTTATGTATCTTTCAGATTACTTGGCACTAATCAAATAAAATCACGATGATAAAAAGAATTTTTCAGTTATTACTTATCGGTTGTTTACCTTTTGGCTTATTCGCTCAAAATATAGCAAAAAAGACCCTAGGGCACGAGGAATTGGTTACTTGGAAATCCATAAAAAATACAAAAATTTCTAATGATGGAAATTGTGTCGTTTATGAATTAAAAGGCGAAGAAGGAGATGGTGTTTTGAAAATTTACAACCCAAAAACAGATGTGGCAACGACAATTTCCAGAGGAGAACGAGCCATAATAAGTGCTGATAGTCGCTATGTTTTTTTTAAAGTAAAAACGGCTAAAGATACGGTTCGAATGATGCGTCGAAATAAGGTTAAAAAACCAGATTTACCTAAAGATACCCTAGGTATTTTTGATGTAGTGAACCGAACAACTGAATATATTCCTACCATCAAATCATTTAAAGTACCTGAAAAATGGTCAGGAGTGATTGTTTACCAAAAAGAAGCAGAGGAAATTGAAATCAATCTTAAACTCTCCAAAGATACTATTGATACTAAAGATACTAAGCCCAAAAAGAAAGCCAAGAAACCCAAAAAAGAAAATGGGAGCAATGGTACTAAATTGGTAATTAGAAATTTAAAGGACAATTCAGAAACGGTATTCCCTTATGTGGTCAATTACGAATTAGCAGAAAAAGGTCAAAAGGTCTTATTTCAAACGACTGGAAACGATTCTACCTATTTAAATGGATTGTATTTACACACGGTAGATGAGCAAAATACCAAACCCTTATTTCGGAAAGAAGGAGATTTCAAGCGCATGGTTTTAGATGAGATGGGCGACCAAATAGCTTTCTTAGCCAATTTTGATACGACTAATGCCTTAATTCCTCCTTTTGAGTTAGCTTATTGGAAAGAAGGAATGGATTCTGCTAAAATTATTACCAATAATAATAAACGATTTTTACCCAATGATTGGATAATTAGTGAACATGAAACGCCTGAATTTTCAAAAGATGGCGGGCAACTATTTTTTGGAATGGCACCTCCTCCAATTTTAGAAGATACGACCTTATTAGAAGATGAAATCGCAAAAGTGGAAGTTTGGCATTGGAATGATGCGCAACTACATACCCAGCAGAAGGTTCGGCAAAAGCGAGAAGAGCGTCGTGCTTATACCGTTGTTTATCACCCAACTAGCAATCATTTTCAACCTTTAGGAAGTTTGGATATTCCCGAAATTATTACGGCAAATGAAGGACAATCTATTCGAGTACTAGGCTACAATTCAGGGCCTTATGAAAAAGTAACCTCTTGGGAAGGTGGGCCTTCTGGAAAAGACCTTTATGTGCTCAATACCAAAACGGGTAGCAAAAAATTAATAGGGAAAGGGATTAAAGGTAGCCCTAGACTTTCTCCAAATGGCTTATTTGCTTATGCCTATTTACCTGTTGATTCTGCTTGGTATACCTATGAATTACGGACTGGAAAAACGGTGCAATTGACGGATAATGAATGGAACCCTTTTTATGATGAAACAAATGACCGCCCGATGCATCCACGTTCTAATGGAATTGCTGGTTGGATGGAAGGAGACAAATATATTTTGGTGAATGATGAATACGATATTTGGAAAATAGACCCAAGAGGGCAAGAAAAACCTATCAATTTAACCAATGGCCGAGCAGAAAAAATACGTTTTCGAAATATCCGCCTAGATAGAGAACAACGTTTTTTTCCGACTAATGGAAAATTGTTATTGCATGTCTTTGATGAAAAATCTAAAGAAAGTGGCTACAGTCAATTGGACTTAGGAACTGGCGATTTATCGAATCTAATTATAGGCCCTTATGCTTACACAAGACGACCTTTAAAAGCTAAAAATGCGGATAAATTAGTTTTCACCAAAGGAAATTTTGAAGTTTTCCCAGACTTATTCTACACAGATACCTCTTTTAAAAATGCGAAACAGATTAGCATTGCCAATTCGCAGCAAAAAGACTTTGCTTGGGGTACTATGGAGCTCTATTCATGGACTGCTTTTGATGGTCAACAATTAAAAGGTTTATTGGTCAAACCAGAAAATTTTGACCCTGCAAAGAAATACCCAATGATTGTTAATTTTTATGAGCGCAACTCTGACAGGTTGTACGTTCATAAACCGCCATCTGCTGGTCGTTCTACGATTAATTATCCGTTTTATGCTAGTCGTGGTTATCTAATTTTTAACCCCGACATTCCCTACGAAGTCGGCTATCCTGGAAAAAGTTGTTACAATGCAGTGGTTTCTGGTACAGAAGCTTTGATTAAAGAGGGATTTGTGGATGAAGAAAATATTGGCGTGCAAGGACATAGTTGGGGCGGATATCAGATTGCCCATTTATTGACTAAAACGAACTTATTCAAATGTGCTGAAAGTGGCGCACCGGTCGTTAATATGTTTTCTGCCTATGGTGGTATTAGATGGGGGAGTGGCTTGAGTCGAATGTTTCAGTATGAACATACCCAAAGTCGAATTGGTGGGACTATTTGGGACGCACAAGACCTATACATTGAAAACTCACCCATTTTTGAAATGGATAAAACGAATACGCCCGTGTTAATCATGCACAATGACGAAGATTCGGCAGTTCCTTGGGAACAAGGGATTGAATATTTTGTAGCACTCAGACGATTAGGCAAACCTGCATGGTTGCTCAACTATAATGGAGAACCACACTGGCCAGTTAAGCTCGCTAATCGAAAGGATTTTAATATCCGAATGCAGCAATATTTTGATTATTATTTAAAAGGTGCTGCCATGCCTAAATGGATGAAAGATGGGGTGTCTGCAGTGGAAAAAGGGAAACGGCAGGAGTTGGAGTTGATAAAGGAGTAGTTGTTAGTTTAGTGTTTAGTGTTTAGTGTTTAGTTCTAATTACTTAAAAAGGGTGCCTTTAGGTACCGAAAATGGGTAGTATTAAATCATAAAATTTCAAATCCCATATGGCGAAATTTAATAAAGATATGAAAACCGAGGACTTGCCCATCCCAAATTTAGGATTGACAGAAATTGCCTTATTTCAGGTATTATTTTATGCTGGATTTTGGGTGATGAGTGATTATACGGCTACTTTGTTAACTTTAGTTTTGCCATTAATTTTCTTTTTTATCTTAATTGTTTCCTTGTTTTCGGAAATGCTAGATAGGTCTAAAACACCAAGATGGTACTTTAAATTTATGATTATTTCGATACTTGTGCCTGTAATTACTGCTATTGTTTTTGTTGCTGCACTAGGTGCAAATTTTGATTGGACGAAGCTTTAAACTAACAACTTCGTCTCTATCTTTACTTTGCCATGCAGCGTACGATGCACAGGACAACGGTCTGCTATTTCTAATAATCTTTCTTTCTGAGCGTCGTCTAAGTTTCCAACTAAAGTTATTTCTCGATTAAAAACATCAATTTTTTGTGGTTTTTCATCGGTCGCGTTTAGTGTTTCTTCATAGTTTTTATGATGATTGACATGACAGACGACCTCTTGTAAATTCCATTTTTTGCGTCGTGCATACATGTGTAAGGTCATCACCGTACATGCCCCTAATCCAGAAGAAACTAGTTCGTAAGGGGAGGGCCCAAAATCATAGCCGCCAACACTTTCTGGCTCGTCTGCTACTAAATAATGCTTGCCAGCTTTCACCTCGCTAGTAAAAGCATCTGCTTGATTTAACCTCACAGCTACTTGGGCGTTACTTTTTAAAGCAGGAGTTTCTACTTTGTTGAGGTATCGGAAAACCCAACTAGCTATTACATCTCCAACATAATACCCATCTTCTTTATTACTCAATAAATGGTCGGCTCTATCTAAAGAAATAAAGCTTTTTGGATGCTTTGCCGCTAAGTATATTTTTTCTGCATTGTCTATAGATACAATTCGGTCTTGAGGAGCATGTAAAACTAAAAGTGCTTTTCCTAGTCGATTAATTTTATTTTGTAAAGTTTGCTGCTGAATGTCTTCTAAAAATTGTTTTTTGATATTGAATACTTGTTGCCCTATTTGCACTGTTGCTTCTCCTTTTGCTTCGATTTCCTCACTTGCTGATTGGATAAGGTGTTGAACGTGAGCAGGTTCTGCTGGTGCGCCGACCGTGACTACAGCTTTAGCTGAAGGAATCATATTTGCGGATGCCAATACTGCGGCACCACCGAGCGAATGTCCAATCAAAATTTCGGGTGCTTTATAATTTTCCGCTAAGAATTGGGCAGCCGCTACCAAATCGTCTACATTGGATGAAAAATTAGAGTCAGAAAAATCTCCTTCGCTATCTCCTAATCCTGCAAAATCAAACCGCATCACGGCAATGCCTTTTTTAGTCAAGCATTGGCTGATGCTTCTGGCTGCTCTAGTATTTTTACTACAAGTAAAGCAATGTGCGAAAAGGGCATAAGCCTTAGGATGTTGGTCTATCGGTAATTCTAACCTGGCA
Source organism: uncultured Saprospiraceae bacterium (assembly GCA_938010785.1). Lineage (GTDB taxonomy): Bacteria > Bacteroidota > Bacteroidia > Chitinophagales > Saprospiraceae > JAFMDF01. The sequence continues at coordinate 12,755 of CALLVC010000598.1, read as the reverse complement.
GATAATTCGTAAGCTAAATTATTTTTGAAGGTTACCTTGGTTATTTTTGACATATTGAATTTTTGCATAAAAATAGACTATTGATGTGGGTATCAATAGCCTATTTTTTTTTATTGTTCAAACTTGGTAGGATTGAGACAGTCTTAAGAAAATTATGGCATTTCTAGCAAGCGTTTTTTCTGCATTGCAAATTCATCATCTGTCAAAAAGCCTTTATCTCTTAGTTCTCCTAAACTAGCAATTTTTTCTAAAATATCCGTATCCATTAAAGGACTAGGGGTGCTTAATAAATCTTCTTTTGGAGCTTCTATATGATGTGTTTTTCGATAACCATTAGCCGCAAACTGTTCAAATTCATCCGTAGTTCTTAGAAATGCTAGTGCATCATGGTTGTTTATTCTATCGAAATCATCAAATCCAAAATCTACCGCTTTGTCAATGTGGAAAAAAGCATTTTCGGTTTCTTCCATGATGGAATAAGCACAGGCTAAATTGAAATGTACTGCAGGGTCATCATATTTTAGGTCCAAAGATTGCTTAAAGTCTTCAATTGCTCCCAAATAATCATAATCTTTATATTTCGCTAGTCCACTGATTTTGAAGGGATTAGCAGATTTAGAAGTTCGATGTCTTTGTCGAGTTGTTTTTCTATATTTTCTACCTCTTGCTTTGGTGCTTGTGTCTCCTTGAAAAGCTAGGGAAGATTTACCTTTATTGTATTTTGCATCAAAATCTTCTTTGGGCATTGCCAAAAATAAAACGGCATCAATAAATGCAATGACATAAGTTAAAAGAAAAGGAGGTGGACCGTCCCAATGTGGTGCATCTATCATAATACCTACCCCTATAAAAAAAGATACTAAGTATAATAGACCTAATTTACGTTGACCTAAGTAAAATCTATGAACACCCCATATGCCTAATAAAAGTGCTAATACAAACGCTACCCCTTTTTTCTTCATACTTTTAAACAGTTGTGAATTTCTTTACTTCGAATTTATTATTCTCGTCAAAAAAAGCCAATTTTATCATTTTTCTCTAAATTACTAGATTAATTTAATTTTTTTTAAGATTAACGACTAAAAAATAATGAAAATCCTACTGTTAGAACCTTTTTTTGCGGGAAGTCACCAATTATGGGCGGAAGGATTTCAAAATTTTAGTACGCACGAAGTTAAAATTTTATCGCTTTCTGGACGGCACTGGAAGTGGCGGATGCATGGGGGCGCTGTAGCTTTAGCTGACCTTTTTTTAGCAGATACTTACCAGCCAGATTTGATTTTGGCGACGGATATGCTAGACTTTGGTACTTTCCTTGGACTAACAAGACATCGAACTGCCAATATACCAACAGCGATTTATTTTCACGAAAACCAAATTACTTATCCTTGGTCACCGACTGACCCAGATTTAATCCTAAAAAGAGATAATCAGTATGGGTTTAAAAATTTCACGAGTGCAATAGCAGCGGACCAGCTTTATTTCAATTCCAATTATCATAAAAATTCATTTATTGCCGCCTTGCCTAATTTTTTAGCTCAATTCCCTGATTATCAGGAGTTAAGTCAAGTTGAAAAAATTTCAGCTAAAAGTAAGGTGCTTTATTTAGGCGTAGATTTACAACAATTAGATGTTTTTAAAATAGCTGATAAAATGGATGTACCTTTGCTTCTTTGGAATCATCGCTGGGAATATGATAAAAATCCCGAAGCCTTTTTCCAAGCACTTTTTCAGTTAAAATCTGAAGGTATTCCTTTTAAATTAGCCGTTTTGGGAAAGAATTATAAAAATACGCCTGCTATTTTTAAAGAAGCGGCCATCAAGTTAAAAAACGAAATAGTTCAGTTTGGAAAAGTAAAGTTACTAAGAGGATATGCGGAATGGCTTTGGAAAGCAGATATTTTACCCGTTAGCAATAACCAAGATTTTTTCGGTCAGAGTGTGATAGAAGCAATGTACTGCAATTGCTTTCCTATTTTACCAAAACAGTTGGCGTATCCAGAACATATTCCTCCTGCTCATCATGCGAACTATTTTTATGAAGAGCAAGAAGATTTTTATTTGAAAATTAAATCTGCTATTCAGCATATTGAAGAAACTCGAAAGGAGCGGACTCAAAGTTTTGTCAAACATTATGATTGGCGTACTTTAGCTCCGATTTACGATAAACAGCTAGAAAATAACTATGCAAAAGATAAATTATCATAACCACCAAATTGCTTACGATTTACAAGGAAAAGGAACTACTTTAATCTTCTTACATGGATTCGGGGAAACTCGACAAATGTGGGCAGATTATGTACCTTTTTTCAAAGAATATCAAACACTAACTATTGACTTACCCGGAGCAGGAGATTCCGATGTTATGGAGGTCAGTATTGCTCGAATGGCTAAAATTGTGAATGCCGTTTTGTTAGCTGAAGGTATTGAAAAATGTGTTTTTATTGGGCATTCTATGGGTGGCTATGTTGCCTTAGCTTTTGCTAAAATGTATGAAGAAAAGTTATTGGGGTACTGCCTTTTTCATTCTCAACCATTTGCTGATACAGAAGAAAAGAAGAAGGGGCGAAATAAAGCGATTGACTTTGTAAAAAAACATGGGAATGGTGCCTATTTCAAAGGCTTATTGCCAATGCTATTTTCGAAGACATTTATTGAGAATAAGCAAGCAGTGCTCGATAAATTAATGAAGGAAGCAAGTGAAATGAACCCCAAAGCAGTTATCTATCAACTACAAGCGATGCGAGATAGACCTGACAATCAATTAGTTTTGAAAAACGCCAAGGTGCCAGTCTGTTTTATTATTGGAAAAGAGGACGTAGCCGTTCCCGCAACCAATAGTTTAAATCAGACCTTTTTACCCAAAGTATCAGATATTCATATTTTGCAGAATGTCGGACATATGGGCATGTATGAAGCCACTCAAAAAACGGTGAATATTTTACAGCAATTTATTCAGTTTTGCAGTTGATGATTAAGTTCTCTTCTTTAAAAGGGTTTTAAAGGGTGAGCTAAAAATGGATTTTCTTTGAAAATCCATTTTTAGCTCACCCTTTAATCCCCTTTTTACAAATTTTGCCGTTCGATACAGTCCCGATAAAAATCGGGATTGGGAACGTCTAGCTAAGCATTTTTATAAGAAAACCCTTCTTTCTTTAACTAATATTGATACTAATTTGAACCCACTATTATTATTAGCAGCGATTTTACCAGGCATTCTTTTTTGTGTGTTAATTTATTTTTTAGACAAGCATGAAAAAGAAGGGGCGATTCCTTTATTAATTGCTTTTGTATTGGGGACTTTGAGTGCATTACCTGCCGTAGGACTACAAATGTTAGCATCTAATTTTGGATTAGATTATACTGAGCATTTTGGGTACTTACTATTTTATGTTTTTATAGTAGTTGCTTTTAGTGAAGAATTGGTGAAATTGGTCATGTTGTTACTATATCCTTATCCCCGACCTTTTTTCAATGAACCAATGGACGGAATTGTCTATACTATTATGATAGGAATGGGCTTTGCTGTGGTAGAGAATATTATTTATGCCAATAATTTTGGAATAGAAACGGTGATGATACGGTCTTTTACTGCTGTTCCTGCACATGCTATTTTTGCTGTTTTTATGGGTTATTTTGTTGGTCTTTCCAAATTTCATCCTGAAATGAAATGGAAATTAATTGGTTTTGGATTCTTATTGGCTGTTGGCATTCATGGCTTGTATGATTTTTTTATTCTTCAACAGTATTATGAATGGCTCATGGGGCTAGGTTTATTAACCGTTATCATAGGTTGTTATTTATCTTGGTTATTAATCAAAGACCATCGAGATAATTCTCCATTTAAAGAGACTGTCGCTGATACCGTTTTTGAGGATAAAATAGATACGGCTAATGAACCCACGCCCTTTGAAGAAAAGCAAAATGAAAATTAACTACTTTTCTAGGGGTTTCTTATAAAAGTGCTTAACTAGGCGTTACCAATCCCGATTTTTATCGGGACTGTATCGAACGGCAAAATTTGTAAAAAGGGGGTTAAAGGGGGAGTTAAAAACCCTTTTTTGATTGATTGGGGCTCTGCCTGTCCCGAATTTATTTCGGGAATGTCCCAATCAATCAACATTTACTAGGACATTCTATTTTTATAAGAAAACCTTACTACTCTTCATCATTTGATTTCAAAAAATATAACTTCATTACTGCATTAAACCCTTCTGTATAGTCTTTTAATGTTTCTTCACCTAGCGTTTCTTTACTTTCTTTTTTGGCATCTTCCAAAAATCCTTGAAGGGCTTCTTTTTGATGCGCTTCTTGTTGAAAATCAGTTTCACTATGGTTTACCGATAGATAATAATACGCATACTCACTAATCGTATGATAATATCGCTCTTGGTTGGTCATATAGAATAAACGATGTGCTTGATGCGCATCTAATTCTTCTTCCGTCATCTGTTTTAATGCTTCTTCAGAAACGATTCTTGGTACAGGCGTGTAACTTTTTTCAAACAGAAAATCTGTACTTCCAAATTCTATTAGTTTTTCTGTTAAAAATATAACTAGATTATCTAATTCATTTAATACTTCTTTATCAATATCACCTACTGAAATATTTTGTGAAGCAGCATAAGAACTAGCTAGATTATTTAAAACCTGATCTAGAAAATCTTCATTTTCTTCATAAGCATCTTCTAATAAATGGATTTGCCCTTCTACTTCTTCTAATATTATCTCTGCACAAATAATTTGGGGAATATAAGCAGCTTTATGATTTTCTAACTCAAAACTAGCTACCTTTTCATTTACTTTTTCATCGGGCAAAAAAGTATCTTTAATTTCTTGTCTTGTCATGAATGGTTCATCGCTTCCAGTACGAAACATCGATGGAGAACCGATTTCTGCTATATAGTTAAAATTTTCTTCTCCGACTGTTCTTCTGAGCGTTTCCATTATTTTTTTTGAATCATCATATGGTCCTGCTACGAATAGGGGTTTTCCATCTTCATCTCCAAAATGTACATCTATGTATTCAATGGATTCTACGGAGTCCAATAAATATTCGGTTACTTTAGTAAAATCTTTATGTGGTTCAAATCCACAATCTTCGGCAAATTCTACCGCACCGTATATAATATTATGTGCTAAACTGGATTCTATTTTTTCAAACCTAAGGCCCATACCTTGCTCCATTTCCTTAATATTTTCTTGATAAGAGTAGGTATCTATATCATAAATAAAGGAAGTATTTTTAACTCCGAGACAACTAAGGTCAACAATATAAGTGGCTGCCACAAAGTTTCCATTTGCTCTTTTTCGACTTACTATAACAGGGCTAAATTTAGCTTCTTTCCAATCATCACGAATTAAGCATTCATGAATAGGTAATTTTCGAGCATACTTTTTAATATAATTTTCTGGTTTGATTTTTACTTGTTGGGCAGGTTGCTTTTTGCTTTTTCTTTTCTTAGACTTTGCCATTTTAGGTAATTTTTGATTTAACTTTTTACTAGAAAGTAAAACTATGTTTTTTTAATAACTTCTAGTAGAATCATAGGCAAGAATAAGATTTTTATTAAAAGGAATCCATTTACTGGGAAGCAGGCACATAATTTGCTTAGTAACCAATATGGGCAGCTTGTTAAAGAAATCAAGATTGGTGAATTGAACGCTACACCTGCCCTAATTGACATTGCAAATATTTTCAATACAGCGTATATGTTAACGATTTAGGTCGGTAATGGATTGAAGTTTATCACATAGAAAGTGGTAGTTGATAAGATGTATTAATTTTAGAAATAGGGAAAAAGTAGTAAAAATTTCTTGATGCTTCACCTCTAAATTCTAAAAAATTAGCGATGTACAGAAAAATATTTTTATGCTGGATAGTTTTGTATAATCATTTTTTTAAATGATTAAATTCTTGAAAGTCAATAAATAAAGATGAACTTGGGGGAGAAATCCTTCGATTTTAAACGTGGTTTCGAGGCTCCCATTCCTTAGGGTTTGGGAGCTTTTTTTATTATTTTTTTCTAAAAACTAGCATGATACTTTAATTTCCTATAAATTTGTTTCTGTAATCAACCTCCCTTTTATTTTTCCCTCTTTTATTTAATATTAATATTCTTTAAGCTTCTTTTCTTTAGAATTGAATATTGTCGAAAACCGTTTTCCACCGTATTAACAAACAGAACAGAATTTAACTATGAACAAAGGTCTATCCTTTGCTTTCCTTTAGTTTACACTTCTTTTTCTTTCCTACTTTTTCTTTACCCTTATTTAAATTTAATTTCATTTTTTATCTAATTATTCATGAATATTTTTTGATATTTTCTTTTACTCAGATAAAAAATTCTAATTAATTTTATTGTACCCATTTTTATCTTAACCTACTCATTATCAAAGATATACCAATCTATTGTGTAAATAGTATTGTCTCCTCCCATCTTCCCCCACATTAATAGCAAATAAACCGCCCATTCTATACTATTTTTTAATTTAAATTATGAACAATGAATCATATTTACCGTGCACTAACATTTATTTTATGTTTCATGGTATTCAATTCGTGGGCTAACACACCTACTTTTGAAGAGGCACTTTTTACTACTTGTGCCAATCGTACAGCTAGCAACACTACTCTTTGTATGAACGGTGACTTTTTAAACACTCAATATGGGGGATACATTCTTTTTGAGGGTTTAGACAATCATTACACGTTCCAAAATGGGAGATTACAAGAATTTTTAGATCGTACTGCTCGCTTAACTAGGCGGTGGGTAAACATTGGAAGAAGTGATGTTAAGTTTGACATTGATGTTACTTTGTCAGGGAGAACTACTGTTGCTCCTAATGAGCCAAAAGAGCACTACTGTTTTGATGCAGACCCTTTTGGATTTTATTACTACACACACACTAGCGGAACGATTACAGGAAGAGACAAAGCGGCTGGAGCAAAACTAGAAGTTTCTAGATTTGGGCCTGCTTTTCAGGTTGGTATTGGTGCTAATGTTACCAATGCAGATTTGAATTTAGGGGCTAGTGGATGGTTAGCTATCAATATGATTAGCAATACCAATACTGATCTTAACTTAGTTTTACAAGCAAGTCGTGCCGGTGGTAATAGAGACATTAACATTAATTTAGATGGTAGTCCAACTGCTTGTTTTGAAAGTAACATTTCTTTGGATTGTCCTACTGACCTTACTACGGTTGCCCAATTTGGAGCAAACGGTAAAGCTGTTAATTGGAATGCGCCTACTGCTACTACAACTTGTACGGTTGGAAGCGGAACGACTTGTTCTTCTTCTAGTTTAAATGGTTTTGAATACTTAGGAGAATTTAATGGTAGTAGATATTATTGTTCAGCTGAAAATAATCATACTTGGTTAGAGGCTAGAGATTTGGCAATAGCTGCTGGAGGTCATTTAGCGGTTGTTTGTAGTGCTGCTGAAAATGAATTTTTAAGAAGTGGTTTATTGAATCACGAAGCATGGATTGGATTTAGTGACTATACTGATGAAGGGAATTTTAAATGGGCTGACGGAAGTGATTGTAGTTATACTAACTGGAGGGAAGGAGAGCCAAATAATTTTGGTGGCGATGAAGATTTTACAAGAATATTAAAAGAAACAGGACAATGGACTGATAGAAACGCACATTATGAAACTGAATTTATTATGGAAATTCCATGTGAAGGTGGAATGGAACCTGGTGAAGTTGTTACCACTCAAATAGCGGGTCCTGCTCCTGGTAGCGTTTTCCCAATAGGTATGACTACGGTGACTTATGAATCTGTAGACGAATGTGGTAATACAAAAAGATGTTCTTTTAAAGTGACAGTAGAAGAAGGAGCTGACCCATGTTCGGGTAACGGTTCTCCGATTGTAGAGGTTGACGTAACTGACCCAGAATGTGGGCAAGATAATGGAAAAATTAAATTTACTTTTGGTGATAATGCAGGAAGAACAGGGATTGAATTTAGTAGAGATGGTGGTCAGACATTTGATTTAAGCTCTCCAGATAACGCAGGTATGGCAATGTATGGAGATTTAGCTCCTGGTACATATAGTGTAGCTGTAAGATGGGGGAATGATGATTGTCTGGTTGATTTGGGTACTGTTTCTTTAGAGGATGTTAGACAAGCAGTTGGAACAGAATGCAATGACGGAAATTCTAGCACAATAAATGATGTGATTGCAGCTGATGGATGTACTTGTGCAGGTACACCAGTTGGAGCTATTTCTATAGTTTGTGAAGATGACATAACTGTAGTAGCTGGGCCTGATGATGATGGCGTAATCGTAATTTTCGACGAACCAACTACTAGTACAACTTGTGGATTAAATGGTTTAGCAATTGAACAAGTGGAAGGGCCAGCTTCTGGAAGTCTTTTCCCATTTGGTTCTACAACTGTAAAATATGTCGTAACAGATGCTTGTGATAATATGGAGATGTGTTCTTTTGAAGTGGTAGTTGAAGAAACGCCTTTGACATTAGATATTGATTGTGTTGATAATATTGAAGTTACTGCAGCAGTAGGAGATAATGGAGCGATTGTTACTTTCAATAATCCTTCAATTGACACCAATTGTCCAGCAGATGAATTTACCGTTACTATTACGGAAGGATTAGAAAGTGGTAGTCTTTTCCCAGTTGGTTCTACTACCGTTACTTTTGAAGTAACGGATGGTTGTGGACAGGTAGAAGAGTGCTCAATTATTGTAGTAGTTAATCCAGCACCAACTGGTGATATTACATTTGATTGTAACGATGATATTACTATTGCTGCAGCTCCTGGTGCAAATAGTGCAATAGTTACTTATACCGTGCCAACAGCACAAACAACTTGTAGTTTAGATGGCTTATCAGTAGTAAGAACAGCAGGATTAGCTTCTGGTGTTTCTTTCCCTGTAGGTACTACAACGGTTACTTATGAAGCAACAGATGCATGTGGCGAAGCAGCAACTTGTACTTTCGATGTAACAGTTACACCAACTGATTTACCTAAAGGCTCAATTGGAGATTTAGTATTCTTGGATGAAGACCAAGATGGTATTCAAGATGCGGATGAGATTGGTGTTGGAAATGTAACGGTAAAGTTACAAGACGCTCAAGGAAATACCTTAAGAACAACACTTACAGAAAATGATGGTTCTTATTTATTTGAAGATGTAGATGCAGGTGATTATAAAATCATGGTGAATGCACCAACTGGTTTAGAATTATCACCAGCTAATGCAGGTAACAATGATAATGTAGATAGCGATATTTTACCGAACAGTATGACTGAAGTATTTACTTTAGGTGCTGGTGAAGATATTGACGATATAGATGCTGGATTATTCTTACCTGTGGTAGAAGAAAAAGTTAAAGTTGGAGATATTGTATTCTTTGATGAAAATGGAAATGGTATTCAAGACAGTGAGGAAACAGGTATTCAAAATATTTTCATCTCCTTATATGATGGAAATGGTCAATTCTTAGCTTTCACTACTTCTGATGAGAATGGAATGTATATGTTTAGCGACTTAGACCCAGGTGATTACCAATTGAAGTTTGTTGGACAAGCAAGTGATTTAACTGCGACTACACAAGATGCGGGTAACAATGATGATATTGATAGTGATATTGATTTAGAAGGATTTACAGAGGTATTTACTTTAGTTGCTGGTTATGATGATAGCAGAGATGCTGGTTTCAAACCAAGAGATATTCAACCTGATCCTGCAAGAATCGGTAACCAAGTATTCTTGGATGCTAACGAAAATGGAATTAATGACGGTGAAGCGGGTATTGATGGAGTAGAAGTTAAATTATTAGCTACTGATGGTACTGTTTTACAAACTACTACAACTGCAAATAATGGTATGTATAACTTCTCTGTTGATGCAGGAACTTATATGGTAATGTTTGGAACACCTACTGGATTTAATCCAACTGCTCAGTCTGGAAACGCTGCTGACGGTGTAGATAATGACAGTGATAGTAACCCGGCTACTGGTATGACAGGAATGATTACTGTTGCTGCTGGTGATGCTAATCCTACTATTGATGCAGGTTTTGTTGAGGATGATGTAGTGATTGGTGGACCTGTTGATTGTGCTGAAGTTACAGCAAGTGTTGAAGAAGGAAAAGTTATTGTTCAAGGCTTAAACGGGTCTGATGCAAAAGTTGAAGTGATTGGAGCAGGTACTAGTTGGGCACCAGTATTAATTTGTGGTGACGGTGGAGATGCGTGTGGAACAATGGCTATGATTAGTGATTTACCTGAAGGTAGTTACACTGTTAAAATTCAATTATGGGGAACTGATGGTAGCTACTGCTACACTGAAAGAAATGTAACAGTAGATGGTGGAACACCAACTTGTACTGTAGAAGGTGGAACAATTTCTACCAATGATGATATTACTGACTTATGTGTAAATGACGGAGAAGCTAGTATTGTAAACTTCACAGTAGCAGGAAGCAATGGTCCAAACAGCGCTTGGGTTGTTACTAAAGAAGATGGTACTATCTTAAATCCTGATGCACCAAGTAGTGTTGATTTTGAAGGAGCAGGTACAGGAACTTGTAAAGTTTACTATGTAAGATATGAAAACGTAGATGGTTTAGTTGCTGGTGCAAATATCAATGACTTAACTGGATGTTTTGATAAGTCTAATAGCATCTCTGTAACAAGAACGGAAGACTGTGATGGTACTGGAGAACCTATTTGTGATGACGTTACGGTTACTACTGGAAATGGAAAAATCAACTTAGTTGGCTTATCTGCACCGTTCGCTGTAGTGAAAATACATGATATTAACGCTGGATGGTCAATTGTTGACCAATGTTTTGGTTGTGAAGACCCAACTACTTTCACTGTCCCAGAAGGTGATTATAACGTTGTAATTGAATTCTATAGAGGCGTATGGAATGATAAATACTGTAGAAGAGATGTAGCTGTAAGTGTAGGAGAAGATGTTACTCCAATCGATAACGATAGAGATGGTATTCCTGCTGACGAAGATTGTGATGATACAGATGATAGCATTGGGGCTAAGCAAAATCCAGGAACAAGCTGTGATGACGGTAACGATGCGACTATGAATGATGTAATCTTAGCTGATGGATGTGGTTGTGCTGGTGTTGTAATTGAAGATAAAGAAATTTGTGCGGAAAGAGATATTTTCAACACGGACAACTGTCAATTCAACATTATCTACGGTTTATACTTGAAGTTAGATGGTTATGATGAGTACTATACAGTTAGTGATGGTTCTTTTGTAGAATACACTGATGGAACAGCATTATTTACTGCAACGGCTACTAATAACACTACACCTAATATTGGTTGGGAAATTGAAGTAATGTACGGTGGAAGAACAACTTTAGCAGAAGTTGCGCCTAAACAACACAACTGTTTAACTGCTAATGTAAATGATTTTTACTTCTATGAAACTTTAGAAGGTAAATTAACTGGTATCAACGATGCTGCTGGTGCAAGTATGAACGTAATGAGAATAGGACCTGCATTCCAATTAGGAGTTGCTGCAAATATTACACACAATGCATATGACTTCGGTGGTAGCGGATGGTTTGTTGCGGATATGTTGACGCAACCTACTAACGGTTTAGAATTTATTTTAAATGAAGGCGCACAAGGACAACATGGTGACTTTAACATCAACCTTTCAGGTGACGGAACAGAATGTATCGAAGGAAGAGACAACAGTGAATTAGATTGTGCAAATGTATCTGTTATTGCAACTGCTGATGGTATTACTATCAATGGCTTGACTGCTCCAATCGAAATTGTGAAAGTCTTTAACGCTAGCTGGGCACCTATTGGTGACTGTACTGGAGACTGTGGCGAAAGCATGACTGTTGACGCTACTCCTGGCAACTATATGGTAAGAGTGAATTTCTATACAGCTAACTGGCAAGGGGAATGTGAGGTGGATATTCCTGTAACTGTTCCTGCAAGTGCAAACAGTGCTTCTAGCAGAAATGCTCCTCAATTAAACATGAATACTTTTGAAAATAACCGTGCTGTAACGGTAGAATGGTTAACAAATACTGGCTACATGAATGATTCTTACGTGATTGAAAAGTCTACAGATGGCAATATATTCGAAGCAATGGATGAGGTGTCTAATAAAGATAATTCTGATGACTTAGCTTACTATAAAGGAGTGGATGCGCAACCAGTATTAGGTGCTAATTACTACCGAGTGAAGCAGATTTATGTAGATGGTTCTTTTGATTACTCAGATGTACAATTGGTTAATTTTAACCTTGATTTACAAACGCTTTCAGTTTTCCCTAACCCTGCTAGAGAGGAGTTATTTGTTAGCTTGAAGGCTCACGCTGGACAGACAGCAAACTTACAGATTATCAATAACTTCGGTCAAGTTGTTCGACAGTTGGAAATCGATGAGATTCCAACAGAGGCTATCCGTTTAGATTTAGGTGATGTACAAAATGGTATGTACCACTTATCTATCCGAGTAGACAAGTCAAACATCATTACTAAGAAAGTATTGGTGAATAGATTGTATTAAAAAAAGTCAGTTGGTCATTAGTCATTTGGTTATTGCCCCAATACCCAATGACAAATGATTGGTGACCATTGACCTTAAAAATATACTTTTTCCTTTTGATAATAAGTCCTTCAGTTGCTTGCAGCTGAGGGCTTCTTTTTTATCTGACGCTCTAATATTGGTTTGAAGATGCAATCTTCAAACATCGACTATCCATTTTTCAAAGGTTTATATATT
>CALLVC010000597.1 GCA_938010785.1 uncultured Saprospiraceae bacterium | reverse complement strand
AATATGTATCCAGCACATTTAGTGGCGCCAATGTCAAAAGATTTGACAGATTTTGGATTTGAAGGGTTAACGACTCCAGAAGCAGTAATAAGCGAATTAGACAAAAAAGAAGGGACGCTATTGTTAGTTGTAAATTCAGTTTGTGGTTGTGCCGCAGCGAATGCACGTCCAGCTGCAAAAATCGCTATGCAACATGATAAGAAACCAGCAAAAGCAGCAACTGTTTTTGCAGGAGTTGACAAAGCGGCAACAGAGAAAGCAAGAGAATACTTATTACCGTATCCTCCATCTTCTCCATCTATTGCATTATTCAAAGATGGTCAATTGGTACATTTCATTGAAAGACACCATATTGAAGGTCGTTCAGCAGATATGATTGCACAGAATTTAAAAATGGCATTTGACCATTACTGCTAGTCTTTTGACAAGGCTTTATTCTGAAATATAAAGAGCTTCCAGTCCGTACCGACTGGAAGCTCTTTCCATATTATTATCTAGCTTGTCTTAGATTTCATTAGCGTTTGTAAATGCTCAAAAAAGGAGTATTTTTTATAGTAAGTATATAGTTCATTCAATGGATAATTATAGATATAAACTAACTGCCTACTGCTAATTGCCTACTGAAAGAACCTCATCCTATGCTTTTTATTGTTCCCACGCCTATTGGCAATTTAGAAGATATTACTTTTCGAGCCGTTAGGATATTGAAAGAAGTAAGTCTCATACTAGCGGAAGACACTCGAACTTCTAAAAAGCTGTTGAATCATTATGAAATTGAGACCCCATTGCGGTCGCACCATGCGCATAATGAACACCATACTACGCCAGAGATAATTAAATTATTAAAAACAGGTCAAGACATTGCTTTAATTTCAGATGCAGGCACCCCAGGCATTTCTGACCCAGGTTTTTTATTAGCAAGAGCTTGCCATGAAAATGAGGTTAAAGTAGAATGTTTACCAGGTGCTACCGCCTTTGTACCAGCCTTAGTTGCCTCAGGACTTCCCTGTGATAAATTTCATTTTGAAGGATTTTTACCGCATAAAAAAGGTCGAAAAACTAGATTAGAATATTTAACCACCTTACCTTACACTTTTGTATTATACGAATCTCCTCATCGACTAGTGAAGTGCTTAAAGCAATTGGCGGAGCATTGTGGAGGTGAACGCATAGCTTGTGTCTGTAGAGAATTGACTAAAATGCACGAAGAAATAGTCCCAGATACTTTAGATAATTTGATTAAATATTATGATGTAGAGAAAAAAGTAAGGGGAGAGATAGTTTTGATTGTCAAGGGAAAGGAAGTTGTCAATGAGAAAAAACGGGACAGATATAAAAAAGATAGAGCACTTTAGACGTTTATCGTAATACTCCTTGATGGCACTTACTTCTACTTTTGTCGATAACCTGTCCGTCGATAGGCTGATAATTTTTAATAACCTCCAATAACTTGTATCATTTTAATACTAAGGGCTAGTGCTTCCAGAACTTGAAGTTCTATTGATACCCCGCAGAATAATTAGACGGTGACGAAGCTACGCTCCTTAGAGAAAAGTGTAAAAATTATCGAATCTACAGACGGGGTCGGGGCGATGCCCCTTAAAATGAAACCAATTTTGGTAAAATTATCCTAAAAGAGCATCGCTCTGACTCCGTCTGTAGATATAATGTATCGAAGTTTACTCAAAGGAGCGTAGCTTCGACCCCATTTCTCTGTTATTTTATTCTGTGGGGTATCATAAGAACTTGAAGTTCTGGAAGCGCTTTACCACTCTTTAATAAAAAGATACAATAACTTTAATAATTTTTTAAAACCATCAACATTTTTTGAGTAATCAATCACATACACCTGACAACAAATCTAGTGGAATAATCGGTAGTGTACTGGAGCTATTCAGGCGGCCCTTTCCCGTGATGGACGATTGGGAGATGCGTTGGTTAGTGATAGGATTTCATGGTTTATTTACGGCTATTTTTTTAGTTTTTCTAAAGCCTTTTCCCAGTACATTTAATTATGATAATGTATTTATTACAGCGGGCTATGGGGTAGTGGTAAGTTTAATTTTGGCCATTAATCACTTTTTGATTAACAAAATATTGCCAATTGATGTCAAAAAATGGACGATAGGAAAATCAATATTATCAACTTTACATGACATTGTTTCTTTGACTATATGGGTTTTTGTTTATAATAATATTTGGAATAATTTTGAAAATTTTACGTGGGCTAAATTTTTCTATGTTGGGTGGATTACTTTAGTATTAGCCATTATTCCAGTAATGATTAGTACTATTCTATTGGAAAATTGGTTGTTGAGAAGAAATTTACGCAAAGCTAGTTTATTACAAGAAACCATTGATACGGTAGCGACCGCTGCAGCTCCAGTGACTAGCCAACCGCCAGAAGATATACTAACTTTATATGCAGAAAATGAAAGTGAGTGGATAAAACTAAGACCTACTCAGTTAGTTTATTTAGAAAGTGCAGATAATTATGTGAGCATTTTTTATAAAGAAAAAGACCAGATTCAGAAAAAGTTATTGCGGTCTTCCTTGACCAAAATAGATAACCAAATCAAGCCTTCCTATATTCAACGTTGTCATCGGTCTTACCTATTAAATTTGCGAAAAATCAAGTACGTGGAAGGCAATAGCAGAGGATTGCAATTGCAATTATTAGATATGGAGAAGATTATTCCCGTTTCTAGAAAATATGTGAAAGAAATTCTGTCCCAAATAGAAAACGAGAAGTAAGTTTTTAGTGGTTAGTGGAAGGGCTTTCTCATAAAATTTCTAAGCTAGACGTTTTTGATTGATTAGGACTCTGCCTGTCCCGAATTTATTTCGGGAATGTCCTAATCAATCAACATTTACTTGAATGTTTTGTTCTATGAGAAAACCCTTTGGTAAGTGATGAGTTGTAAGTGGTAAGTAAGATTTACCACTCACCACCAGAAACTATCCATCTGTGCTAAGAATTTTTATTTCTACCCGCTGATTTTTTCTTCTGCCACCAGTCGTATTATTAGAGGCAACTGGCTTTGTTTTACCATAGCCTTTATAATTCAGTTGCCTTTTTGGAATACCTTTAACCTCTAAATAATTCGCTACTTCTTTAGCTCTAGCGGTAGACAATTTATTACAATAGTCATCATCACAAAGCCCACTTGTATGTCCACCTATTTCCACGACCACCTCTTTATTTTCTTTTAGGAAGTCATAAATTTTATCTAGGTGATTATGCGCAGAGGAATTGAGCGCAGAATCATTCATTTTGAAGGATAAAGAAGTAATTTTAATGATTTGCCCTTCTGTAATCTCTGCTCTTGAAAAGCCTTCTATTTTAGTGTTTTTCTTGGGAGGAGCAGGTGGTATCACTTTAGGTTTGACAGGCGCTTCGTACACCTGAGGTTGCGTTGGAGGTTCTTGATAGGCGATGGCTTCTTCTGGCTCATAGATTAAGATAGCGTTATCTTCACTTTTTCCAGCAGCATTGGTGGTTTGAAAAATAATTCGATTATTTCCCTTGTTAAGTCGTTGAATTTTTCCAGCGACAATGCCTGTTTCTGGATTGAAAGAAAAATCATTACTAGCCTTTCCATTGATTTTAAAAATAATGTTCAGTTTCTCGCTGATATTTTTCACTTGAGCGCTCACCGTCAATTTCTGGTTATTAATCACAATGGGTTGGTCATTAGGTGCTAAGAATTCTATTTCTGGTATTTTAGCTAGAACAGGGGTCTCATCACAAGGAATAGGGGCAATATCAGAAGCGTTGTCAACCAAGATATTACCATTGTAAGGGAATAAAACGGGAGTTTTATAGAAAGCTTCTAAGGTAATATGTGTATGCGTTTGTTTAGGTTCAAACTTAAACATAAATGGCTGCCAAGAAGTATTAGAAATTAGCGGAGATTCACCCAATTGTTCTTTTTTGCTACAATGCCCATCTCCACCCCAAATGACTAGTTTAATGGGTTGAACGTAGTTAGCACGAATACCTGTTTCTCGACTTAAACTTACATAAAGTTCAGAACGAGAAAGATTGATGCTAAAGCTGTAACAAGTACCTCTTTGTATAGGTGCGCTAAGTTGTTGAGAAACGCGCTCCCAAGTATCATTATCCCTTGCAACCATACCTAGATAGGTGTTGCCGTCACTAGGAGGTTTAATTACATCAAAAGCACCACTTGGATGCGTATCAGGTGCAGATTCACCAGCGAACCCACAGTCTCTCCAGCCAGCAGGTACTCTTTCTGCTCGCGGAAAATCTTCAAAAGAAGGATTCATTAATCGAATAGCATCCGTTTGGCTAATAATTACATTATTAACAGAAAAGAAGCTAACTATAAAAGTAAAAAAGAAAAGTCGGGTCATCATAAACCACTAATGTTTGTTAAGTCAATGTTTCTACAACGTCTAAAATAAGGGATTTTGTTTTAATGAGGGAAGAAAAATGTGATAAAATTGTAAAAATTAAGTTGTTCTTAAGAGAAGTAGAACAAATAGGTATATTGCAGGACTTTATTGCTGATTGAATGCTTGTGAAGTTCGCAGTAGGAATTTTGATAAGTTCGCTCAAAAAAAAGTGAGTATTGACTTTGCTCAATACTCACTTTGTAACAATTAAAATGTTAGTTTTCTAAATTTTGAATACTTTTAAATTTTAGATTTTACATTTATAATTTTAAATTTTTAGGTGCCCGGAGCGGGACTCGAACCCGCACGTACGTAGTACACATGTCCCTCAAACATGCCTGTCTACCAATTTCAGCACCCGGGCTGAATAAATCATGATAATTTTTAAAATAATCATGATTTAAACGATATATTACCTTCTTCTATCGTCTCTTCTTCTATCATCTCTTCTGCCGCCATCTCTACCGCCTCTATCTTCTCTTGGTGGTGGCATTCCTTCTGGACGTGGCATCAAAGCTTTTCTTGATAAACGATACTTCCCAGTACGTGGGTCAATACCGATTAACTTCACTTTTACAGGGTCTCCTTCTTTGAATACATCCTCTACCTTATCGATACGAGTATGAGAAATCTCAGAAACGTGTAATAAACCACTCTTTCCAAAGAAATCAACGAATACACCATAAGGCATTACCGTTTTAACGACTGCATCAAACTCATCTCCTTCAGAAGGCACATAAGTGATTTCGTTCACTCGCTTCAACGCGGCATCAATAGATGCTTTATCGTTACTGGCGATACTTACATGACCTTTACCATCTTTTTCTTCGATGTTAATGGTCGTACCCGTAACTTCTTGAATTTCTTGGATGATTTTACCACCCGGTCCAATTAAAGCACCGATAAAGCTCTTATCAATAATTACTTCAACGATTCTTGGAGCGTGGTCTTTATAATCTGCATTAGGCGCACTCAACGATTTACCCATCTCCTTTAAGATGTGTAATCTTGCTTCTTTTGCTTGCTCTAAAGCTTTTTCTAATAATTCGTATGGAAGTCCATCAATTTTGATGTCCATCTGACAAGCACAAATACCTTTCTCTGTTCCTGTCAATTTGAAGTCCATATCTCCTAAAGCATCCTCGTCACCTAAGATGTCTGTTAAGATAGCATTTCTTTCACCGTCAGAAATCATACCCATTGCAATACCAGAAACTGGTGCAGTAATCGGTACACCACCATCCATCAATGCCAAAGCACCCGCACAAACAGTAGCCATAGAAGACGAACCGTTAGATTCTAAAATATCAGAAACTAAACGAACCGTATATGGAAAATCATCAGGCATCACTCGCTTCAAAGAACGACCAGCTAAGTTAGCGTGACCAACTTCTCTACGACCAGGCCCTCTCATTGGCTTGGTTTCCCCAACAGAGTAAGCAGGGAAATTATAGTGCAAGATGAATTTTTCGTATCCAGTCAACATGGCTGTATCAACCATCAACTTATCCAACTTTGTTCCCAAAGTCAAAGAAGTTAAAGACTGCGTTTCTCCTCTATTGAAGATAGCAGAACCGTGAGCAGCAGGTAAATAATCTACCTCTGTCCAGATTGGTCTAACTTCATCCAATTTTCTACCATCTAAGCGGATAGATTCCGCCATCACCATTTCACGGATGATTTCCTTTTGGATTTTATTATAGTAGTCTTTAGCCATACTACCGTGCTCTTCCATCCACTCTTCGCCTTCTTGCTCGGTCAGGTCGGCTACTAATTTTTCTTTAACAGCTTTAAATTGCTTCTTTCTATCTGCTTTATTTAAAGCACCTTTAGCGACCGCATAAATGCCGTCTTTAGTCAATGCTTTTACTTTTTCTTTAATTGAGTCATCCTCCGCTGGCAATTCAACTTCTCTTTTGATAGCCTTATCGCCTACCAATTTAGCCAAAGCTAATTGCGCCTCACATTGTACCTTAATGGCATCATGACCAATTTTGATAGCTTCAACTAATTCGCTTTCAGAACATTCATCAGCTTCCCCTTCTACCATCATTACGTTGTCCATAGTAGCGGCAACAATAACATCTAAAGTAGCCTTTTCCATAGCCGTACGACTAGGATTAACTACATATTCACCATCAATCTTACCAACTCTTACTTCAGACAAAACCTCAGAGATAGGAATGTCAGAAACAGCCATCGCCGCAGAAGCCGCCAAAGCTGCATAAGCATCAGGCAATTCTTCTAGCTCACCAGAGATGAGGTTGATAATAATTTGCGTATCAAACATATATCCTTTAGGGAAAAGCGGTCTAATCGCTCTATCCACTAAACGAGAGGTTAGAATTTCGTAATCAGATAGCCTAGTTTCTCTTCTGAAGAAGTTACCAGGGATTCTACCAGCAGCGGCATATTTTTCTTGGTAATCCACAGAAAGTGGGAAGAAACTTTGTCCTTCTCTCATTTCTCTAGAAGAGACAGCAGAGCAGAATAACATGGTTTTTCCAACTTTGACAACAACCGAACCATTGGCTTGTGTTGCTAATTTTCCTGTTTCGATAGTGACTTCACGCCCATCAGGTAGGTTGAAAGACGTACTAATTCCAGTTTGTAAACCCATATTTAAGGTTATTAGTTTTTTCTAACGTAGGTAAGAATCCTTTTGGGGTAAAATTTGAGTTCTACAAACAAAAAGATGGGAACCGATTAGATGATTTCAATAACAATAATAATTTGTTAAGGTAGCCTTTGAATTAAAGGCTACACGATTAATAGTTAAATTAAAATTGAAATTGTTATAAACGACAAAAGTTAAGTTCCGTGTTTTTAATTGATTTCTTTTTCAATGTGTTGAAAACCCATGGGAAAAAAATCAATTGAAAAACTAATAACCGGAATTAATTATTGTCAATAAATAGTGAATTGGAAGGATGATAGAGTTAATAAATTGGAAAGGATTTCTAGAAATTTGGTTTTGTTGAAATCGTTAAAAAGGTTTTTCCAATTGATGAACTTTAAGACTTCCGTTTAAAATAGCAACTTTTTGCCCTGTTGCCTAAATTTAATTTTTCAATGTGCCGCGATGGAAGTCCAATAATAACTTTGTAACACTTTGTTACTTACTGAAACTAAAAAATAAGCTGAGTTAATTCCAATCTATAAATATTTTTAGATTTAGAATTTTACATTTTAAATTTTACATTTCTTTATTGATTTCCTGTCTTAAGTCTGTGGAGTTTACGAAATCAAGCGAAAGAGTGTTTCGACGATTCGGAACACTCTTTCGATGATTGAATTACTTTCTGATACCTAACTTTTCAATTAAAGAACGGTATTTAGTAATATCTTTCTTTGAAAGATATTGCAATAATCTTCTTCTCTTACCTACAAGTCCTAATAAAGTACGACGACAAGCGTGGTCTTTATGATTAGTTTGTAAGTGCTCAGACAAACTTTTAATTCTGTAAGTAAACAATGCAACTTGTCCTTCTACAGAACCTGTGTTGTTTGCTGCCCCGCCGTATTCAGCGAAGATTTCTTCTTTCTTTTCCTTTGAAAGGTAAACTGCCATTTTTTTAATTTAAATAGTTACCAATATAATCAATCATATTTAGATCAATTTTTAGCGCTGCAAAGGTAGGTATTTTAAATGTTTTGTGAAAGGGGGTAGGAAATATAAATCTATGTAGGGTATTTGGAAGAAGATTTAGTCAAAAACTAGTTAATATTTAACTAGTTTTGCAGGGGGGATAGGGGTAATTAATCGAATGCTAACCAAATATAGAAACAGTTTTTTTGAGCAAAATTTTGATAGGTTTAACAATATGTACTAAGAACCATTTTAACGATGTCGAAAAAAGCAAATCCAATTATCCAATCGTGGAAAATTAATGCTGAAAAATGGATTAAGACGATTGAAAATAGCGAAATTGAAAGTCGGCAATTGGTGACCAATACCGCTATTTTAGAAAATGTATTACAGCGAAAACCAAAATCCGTCTTAGATATTGGATGTGGAGAAGGATGGTTGGTGAATACATTGGTCAAACATCTTACCAGCCTACCGGGGAAATGCCAAAAAATGGGAAACAGACGGGGACGAAGCTACGCTCCTTAGAAAAACATAAACCATGTAATTAAATCTACAGACGGAGTCGGGGCGATGCCCCTTAAAATATTAAAAAGCATAGCTCTGTCCCTGTCTGTAGATACAAAAAAAGTCTCCCTATTTGGTGCTAAGGAGCGTAGCTTCGGCCCGTTTAACCCATTTGTCCAAATGTATGCATACGATAACCCTTTAGACTTAGCATCCCTAATAAGCCTTCCTTCTAATTTCCTCCACCTCCTTAATCGTCTTAGGAATTGGCTCACCCAAAATTCGTTGTTTTTTAGCCGTTATCAGCACATTATCCTCAATTCGGATGCCTCCAAAATTGCGATAAGCTTTTAATTTTTTGTAATGAATGAACTCCGAAAATTTCTTTTCTCCTTGCCATCTATCAATCAATTCTGGAATAAAATAAAGACCGGGTTCTACCGTAATGACATTGCCCGTTTCTAATACTTTTCCTAACCGCAGAGACCGCAAACCAAATTGGCTACTTCGTTTGACCGTATCCGAATAGCCCACTAAATCTTCTCCTAAATCTTCCATATCATGTACGTCTAAGCCAATCATATGTCCCAAGCCATGTGGAAAGAATAGTGCATGTGCTCCAGCTTTCACGGCTGCTTCGGTATCTCCTTTCATAATGCCTAAGGCTTTCAAACCTTCTGTTTTGATTCTGGCCGCCATCAAATGAATATCTTTATATAAAGCCCCCGCTTTGGAAGCTTTGATACATTGCACATTGGCATCTAAAACGATTTGATAAATCTCTTTTTGCTGTGCAGTAAATTTTTTGGAAACAGGAAAAGTTCGAGTAATATCTCCTGCGTAATGCATCGCCGTTTCTGCACCAAAATCACCTAAAAGGAGCTGTCCTTCTTTCAAAATATTGCCATGATAATGGTTGTGTAAAGTCTGCCCATTTACCGTGAGAATAATTGGATAGGATAAATTGCCACCACTACTAACTGCAATCCCGTGCACTTTACCCGTGACTTCCGCTTCTGTCATACCAGGCTTTGCATATTTCATGGCTGCAACGTGCATATCTCGACTCACGTTGACCGCTTTTTCCATTTCCTTAATTTCTTCAGGCCCTTTGATGGAGGCTAAGCTAACGACCGCTTTGACCAAAGGAATAGAAACTATACTGCATAAACCTTTGACTTGAATGCCCAACCATTCACTCAATTTAATCTTGTTTTCAGGACGGTAAGGGGGTAAGAAATGAATTGTTTGTCCACTCCTTCGTGCCTTTTTGATATATTTTGCAATCGCATTTTTAGGTTGTACATCCTTAACACCGACTTGTGCGGCTAAATCGGTCAAGGCAGGTTGAGGGCCCGTCCAAACAATATCGTCGATGGTCAATTCATTACCAAAAATGATGGTTTTATCATTGTCTATATCTATAATACCTGCTAATCCAGCTTGGTCCAAGCCTAAGAAATATAAAAAATTACTGTCTTGTCGGAAATGATAATGATTGTCCGTGTAATTCATACTACTTTCCTCATTACCAAGAAGTAGAATCAAGCCAGACTGAATTTTTTTCTGTAATTGTTGGCGGCGTTTGACGTAGATTTTAGTAGGAAACATGTGATTGTGTTGGTATAATGTGTCAGATAAAAAAATGATAGTTATCCGTGTTCCTTTACTAATCCATGGTATCAACTTCTACCACGGATTAGTGAAGGAACACGGATATTTTTAATAATATCAATTTTTTCTAACTCATTATATTTAGATTGAGAATTAGGAAACTGCAATTTAAGAAACAGGATTGAATGAAAAGATAAATAACTGGTAAATCCCATTAATTCCTGTTTGTCAACAAGATTTACGTTCAATTAGACGGTTTTGTTGGTAAAAAGTAGCTACAGGTTCAAATTAATTTTTTAAAAAATCGCCACTTTAAAAATCGCTTGCAATCCCTCTGATTGAACAAATAAAAAGTAATAGCCTATTGGAATATTATCAACTGCTATCTGTGCATTAAAATCAAAAGTAGTATCTCTTAAAAGTTGTCCATTAGCATTAATTAAGATAGCGTGAACATTTCTTTTGGTAGAAGTAAGTATAATTTTTTGATGTATAAGCGTAGATTGCAGGTCAATCCAATCTTCTTCCAGTAGGTCTGCAGTTGAGGTAATCACACAATTAGGATTGCCCTCTTCATAACTAGCATCTTCTTTAAAAAAGGCTCTTTCTGCCAAAGTCGCATCTACCGTATATGGATTTAAATTCCCTTGATAAGAAGCGATTAATTCATTCCGACGAATTTCTTTTTCACTAACAGGGTCGACTTGATGCCAAGCTAAGAGCGTCTCTTTTTGTTTGTCAAAAAAAGTAGGGTCTTCTTGATTGGCTTTATTTTGATAAATGGTATAAAAATAAAAAACAGCTCTAGCGATATCGCCTTTCACAGATTCTCTAGGTTCGAAGACACAACTTTCTTCATCTTTCTCACTATATCCATCAATATTGGTAACAGGTATTTGAGCTAACTGGTCTCCCAGAATAAACCAAAATTCGGTATCTGTATCTTCTATGTCTCCAAAAACACAGCTTCCTCTAGCACTATTGACATTGACTTTAGAAGGATATAAATTATGCATATCACTTCTGCCCGGTTCATCTCTTGCTCCTTTAGATTGGGGATAAACATGTTCAGCATTTAGACCTTGTTCATTTTGAAAAGCGGAAATACTGGGGTCTACACCTGCTTGGAGCGTAACGGTGAAATCAGTGTAAATACCCGATAATTCAAAACCGTTGTTATCAATCTTCGAATATAAAGTATCTCTAGCAGGACCGTACCCTAAGGTGGCAGTAGGTTGGTAGGCATTTCGGACTGCATCTATTAACGATTGCCCAGATTTGCAAGATTCAATAATGGTTTGTCCGTAAAGAAAGGGGGTAGCAAATAGGAAAAATAGGGTTAGGTAAAGCTTCATGCTGTAAATTAGATTTGGGTAGTTTTACTCGTTACTTAGTTTTTCCAAAAATAGCAGGAAAAGGACTGATTTTTAAAAAAAGAAAGGAGTAAGTGGGGAATGGTCAGAAATTTAGCAAAAGATGGGAACGTACTGAATTTATTCGACGGGTACAGATAAAACTGGAAAAGAGATTTAATAGTAACTAGCTATCTATTCTAGAGAGATAGGTTGTACGGATGGAGCTGATTAGGCGGATTTATACGGATTTATACGGATTTTTAAAAGTCATATTTAGAAATCGATATTTCAAGTCTCATATCTCCAGACCATAGCCATCAGGCTAAAGAAAGAGATACTCTGAAAGTATCGCTTTCTAGACTCCCCTAGCAGGAGATACTTTCAAAGTATCTCCTGCTTTTCGGTCAATAATCCCTTAGCCTCCAGACAAGCGTGTCGAGTGGGAAAAGATAGAATTTTAAAATATTGCATTTTTTATATATTTACTGAAAATTAGGTAAAACAAAGTCTCTCTAAATAATGAAAACAGGACATATGAAAGAATCTTGTGCCCCTTCACCAACAAATAAAAAAGAATATATCTCTGATATTGGAAAAATATTAGTTGAAGAAAATGGGAAGAAAAAATATTATAAACCAGAAGAAGTAAAAAAAGCGCATGGAAAAAGTAAATGGTATGACGGGCTTGATTTTTCATGTTGGGCGATGTGTACTTTTTCTTCTCATGCTGACTTTGAAAGTTATCACGAATCAACAGGAGAAGTTTGCGATTACACAGAAATGAAATCTGAAATGCTAAGCGGGTTATCCGTTTCTACCACAGTAGATTGGACAGAAATTCCTGATATCGATATTGACGCATCTTGGCTTGATTTTGAAGATGTTTTTGGAGGAATTTTAGAGGGCATTGGCGATTTTATAGGGGCAATATTTGATGTGTAAAAAAGAGAACCTGTTCTGACTGCTGACTTCTATCGTACGAGCTACGCCAGATTAGGAAGTAGGAGAAGATAAAATTTTAAAATATTGTATTTTTTTGTATATTTATTGAAAATTAGGTGAAACATAATCTCTCTAAGTAGTTTTAATCAACTCACCTTTTTTTATTTCAATTATAAAAGTTTGGAAATATTATTTTAGGAATCAAATAAAAATTTGATTATCAATGCTTTATTTGCTTAAAATAGATAGAAGAAACGACTTTTAATTTAATGGTATCATAGATGTGTTAATGAGTTAGTTTACATTAATAATGTTTTGCATCACCAAGAAAAAACAATAAAACAAACCAAGTAAAAAATTAAAGAATGAGTTATACTCCTAAAACGATTAGTGAAGTTGTTACAGAACATTTAAATAGAATGACCTTTCTTCCTGCTATTCAGAGAGAATATGTTTGGAATACAAAAAAAATCGAAAAATTATTTGATTCAATTTTAGGTGACTTCCCAATTGGAACATTTTTGTTTTGGAAAATTAGAGAGGAAAATAAAAATCAATGGACTGCTTACGAATTTCTTAGAGATTATGATGCTGAATTTCCACATAATAAGAGTGCCAACCTAGATGGAGTAAATCAAGATATTTATTTAGTGTTGGATGGTCAACAAAGGTTAACTTCATTATACATAGGTCTGAAAGGTTCTTATCGTTATTTTTATTACCGTTGGAGAAAAACAAAGCTATACCTTAATTTACTAAAAGAGTCAAATAAACCTGATAATCCTGAAGAGTTGACATATCAATTTCTGTTTCGAGAAAATGATATGCCTAATCCCAAAGATAATAATCCTCAATTCTGGTATCCAGTTGGTGATATATTAAATTATATTGATGCAGAAGATGCAAAAAAAGCATTAAAAACCAAATTAGCAAGATTTCCTGAAGACCTTCGAGATACTGCTAAAACTCATATTGGACGACTTCACTCTAGAATCCATACTTTAAGACTTTTGAATTATTACGAGGAAAAATCACAAGACTATGATAAGGTGGTAGAAGCATTCATCAGAGCAAATACAGGGGGAGTTAAGTTGGAATATAGTGATATTCTTCTTTCAACAGCTACAGCCAAATGGAAACATCTAAATGCAAGAGAAGAAATACATTCGTTTACTGACAATATTAATTTAATCGGTAATGGTTATTCCTTTGGAAAAGATTTTGTACTTAAAGGGTCATTATATTTAACTGATGGATTACCGATTCAATATAAAGTAAAAAATTTCAACAAGACAAATTTAGAAAAGATTGAAAGCAACTGGGAATTGATAAAATCAAATATAGAAAAAACTATAAAATTAGTAAGTAAGTTTGGGTTCAATGATAAAAATTTGGTAGCTAAAATAGCTTTACTACCTATTGCATTATATCTTTCTAAAAACGGGGTAAGAAACTTTGATAATTCAACAAATAAAGATGATGTGAAGAATCAAATTGTCATCCAAAAGTGGCTAACAATTACTTTGCTGAAAAACGCTTTTGGTAGTTCTTCTGATACTACTTTGAAGAATCTACAAGAAGCGTTAAGTAATCAAACTGACTTCTCCAATTTTCCATATGAAGATTTAAATAATAAATTAAACATTGAACCTTCATTTAACGAAACTGAAATTGAAAATTTATTATCTATCAATTACGGAACAAAATATAGTTATCTGATTCTATCTCTACTTTACCCAAATCGAGATTGGAAAGATAACAAATATCATGAAGACCACATTTTCCCCAAAACAGAATTTAGTAAAGCAAAATTAAAACGTCGAGGTTATGAACAAGAGCAAATTGATGAATACCGAAAATATTTTAATTCAGTTTTAAATTTACAATTGATTACTGACTCAGAGAACTTTGAAAAAAACTCTAAAGATTTTGAAGAATGGTTTTCAACAAGAGATACAAATTTTAAAAACAGGCATACAATACCATCTCTTAATTCTTACAATTTTGATAATTTTATTGAATTTATTAATGAAAGGAAAAAAATAATTGAAGCTAAACTAAATGAAATTGAAATATAAAGGGTTTTCTTATAAAAATTTCATATTAAGGAACGCGATAAAAATAAATTTAGATTCTCGTCAAAGAAATAAGATAAATAAGTAGTTCACTTTAAACGACTTATCTTAATTCTTTGACTCTAAAGAATCTGAATTTATTTTTATCTTACTACTAAGCATTTTTATAAGAAAACCCTTGTGGGGATTGGTTAGAAAATTAGCAAAATGGTCATTTTTCTATTTGCTTATAGGGCGAACGAAAAGTCATTTTTATAATATGTAATCGACTGATAAAAGTTAAAAACTGCTAAAATATTGGTTTGAAGATGCAATCTTCAAACATCGACTATCCATTTTCAAAGGTTTATATATTACGATTTTGACTTTTCGTTCGCCCTATATTTGCTTAGGAAGTTTTTGTCTTTCTTTATTAGAGAGGATAGCCTACGGATCATACGGATGAAAACAGATTTTTTTTTCTAAGGTGTATTTCAAAAAAAAAGCAAAATCCGTCCCCCCCTCCGTTCCATCCGCCCAATTCGTGAGCCCATCCTACATAGAAAGCCATATCCTAAGCATCATCAATCAAGTCGCCACCGCCTGCATCAAATAGGCACAAAGCAAAGCTCCATAAGTCCCCAAAGCATAGCCTAAAACAGCCATTAAGACCCCAACAGGTGCTAAGCTTGGACTAAAGGCAGACGCCA
>CALLVC010000596.1 GCA_938010785.1 uncultured Saprospiraceae bacterium | reverse complement strand
AAATACTTGAGGTTTGATAAACTTAAATTTTCCATTTTCTTGGATAAATAAACGACTTGCTTGACCTGCTGCACCACCAACAAAAAGGTCTTCTTTCCCATCTCCATTTATATCTCCTTTAGAAATAATCGGCCCTAAAGTGGATTGTTTATAAGGCAATAAAATCTCTTTGGCAAAGTCATCGTAGGCATTTTCTTGATGTTTGAAAAAGAGTTTTAGGCTACCGATAGAGACTTGTTGGAAAAGGCTGGCACTAGTGCTTCCAGAACTCAAAGTTCTGGAAGCACTTTCCTGTAAGCTACTTTCGGTTATTTCCAATACTTGATTGACCGCCACATTATATTGTTCGTGAACTTTTCCATTTGGAAAAACAACACTAAGGGTATCTACTACTTCCACATCACCCAAGCCAAAATGTGCCACATTCTCTGTTGCAGATAAATAACCTTTCACGCGTTTATTTTCCACCATTTGGATTTTTCCATCGTATTTGATGTATACCTTTGAAAAAGGCTCAGAATCATTTCCTTTAGCCTTGATTCTTAGGTAATTACCCCGACCTTGTTCTGTAGTTAGATTTTTATATAAAAAGGCTGCTTCGTCAATGTTGTTGACCACTAATTCCAAATCACCATCGTTGTCCAAGTCGGCATAAGCAGCTCCGTTGGAGTAGGAAGGAGCACCCAAGCCCCAATTTTTGGCAATGTCTTTAAATTGAAAATCGCCTTGATTTTTGTAGAGCACATTCGGCAATTTTTCGGAAGGCATTTGGTCGTATAAATTTCGCTTGACGTTAATCGGTACATTACCTTCATATAGATTTTTTACTTTATCGACTTCCGCTTTGAAGTCATTATCCAAAGCATATCTTCGGTAACCATTACTGACAAAGATTTCTTTTTCGCCATCATTGTCCCAATCGACCATCAGACCTGCCCAACTCCAATCGGTTTTAGAAATACCCGCCATTTGGGCAGAATTAGTAAAGCTGCCAACGCCATTGTTCAGCTGCAAAGAGTTGAACATGTACTGGTATTGATATTGAAATCGATTGACCAACATATCAAAATTGGCAGTACTCATGGATGCCATCAAGGTTTTTGCCCGATAATGGTCTTGCGACGCCATATCCAATACAAAAATATCTTGTAGCCCATCATTATTTAAATCGGCAATATCTGCGCCCATTCCATAAAAAGAAACTTGCTTGGTTTTACTTTTGATTTCATCCGAAAAAGTACCGTCTTTGCGGTTGATAAACATGGCATCAGGTAGGTAATAATCGTTTGCCATGTAGAAATCTATCCAACCATCCTCATTGATATCACTCGCTACTAAACCCAAACCAAAACTAGGCTTTAGCAAACCAGCCGCCTCTGTCACATCTGTAAATTTTCCGCTATTATTTTGATATAAATGACTACAACTATTTCTAAAAAGGGCATCATTCACCCCAATCATTTTATAGAAATTGACAGGGTCAACTCCGAATAATAAATTTTCATTCATCACTAAACAATCCAAGTCTCCATCCTTATCATAATCAAAAAATACCGCTTGGGTACTAATGCCATTATCCGCTAAGCCATATTCTTCCGCACTTTCCTTGAAGGTCAAATCCTTTTGATTGATAAAGAGTAGATTTTTCTTTTCGTTCGCATCAAAAGGCCCGCCTTGGGACACATAAATATCCAACCAACCATCGGCATTCACATCGGCAAAGGTGACACCATTTGACCATTTTTTGTTGGCGTTAATACCTGCTTTTTCGCTAATATCTTCAAACTTTAAATCTCCTTTATTGAGGTAAAGTCGATTATCTTCTTGATTACCACAAAAGAAAATATCATCTAGCCCATCATTATTCAAATCTGCAATACCAACACCTGCGCCATTATAAAAGAAGTCGTAGTCGAGGAGATTTTCCTTGGTTTCTACATTTTCTTTAATGGTATTGGCAAAGTTGATACCGCTGTAATTGGCAGAGACTTGTTCAAAAATAGGGCGATTGTCTGATGTATTTTCACCTGATGGCTGACCACCACAAGCAAAAAGAAGCAATATCAATAAATAGGGAAACGATTTTATCATAGCCTTTTTGAAATTTTCAATTTTAAATCGGTAGTACAGACTTTAGTCTGTCCCGTTCAGCGACCTTTAGGTCGGTTTAGAGTGCTCCTCAAAGTCTGAAGACTTTGGAACGGGACAGGATGAATCCTGTGCTACCAGTTGTTTTAGCATAAAGCCATAGCCATCAGGTTAAAGAAAGAGCCCCGATAGCTATTCTGGCTGAAAGTATCGCTTTCTAGGCTCCCCTAGCAGGAGATACTTTCAAAGTATCTCCTGCTTTTCGGTCAATAATCCCTTAGCCTGACGGCATAAAGCTTAAGAAGATTCATTTGAAAACGAATAGCAAAAGTACACATCCTTTTAAGATTATTATAAAGGAAGAACGTGGAATTAGCTAACGGACTCGAATTTGACAAAAAATAGGAATAAGCATCAACTGAAAATTTAAGTTTTTGTTAATCCCCTTTGCATATCAACTTCCTTATTCATTTCGTTATAACTTTGGAATTAGGGAAAACAACCCATCCCTAGCCCTTCCCTTCAAAAGGAAGGGGACTACTTTTTCGGTAAATTGGAGAATTTATCGGTTTTTAACCCCTAATTTATTGTTTAGCGACTCCCTTCCCTCGGGAGGGAAGGGCTGGGGATGGGTTAAAAAGGTTAATTTCAAAACTTCATGCAACCCTAATTTAAAATCGTTCATCATTCAAATCTATGTGGCAATATTTAATCGCTTTTATCGCACTCCCATTTTTATTAGTTAGTGGCGACCCAAGTTGGGAAGAGTTCAAGTCTTTTGACGGGAAGTTTCGGGTCTTAGTACCTGGCGAAATGCAAATGAATGAAAGAGTTATCCACACGGATATTGGGGAAATAAAATACATCACTTATTATTATCAAGACCAATCGAGGGAAGCAGAGAATGCGATGTACATGGTAACCTATTGTGACTATCCTGAATATACGATTCACTCCGATTCGACGGATTTAACGATAGATTTTTTTGAAAATACGATTGAGGCAGCGGTGAATAGTGTTGCAGGAGAACTACGATATGCGGACGAACTGAATTATAAAGGATATCCCGGTCGGCATTGGCGCATTGATTATCGAGCAGGACATGCGACCCTAAAAACAAGAGCGTTTTTAGTAGAAAACCGTTTTTATACCGTACAAACAGCAACGGAAAGAGGGCGGAGTATGAACAAAGCGACGGATGCGTTTTTTGAGTCTTTTGCGTTGTTGATAGAATGAAAAAGTAGTCAGACCATTTTATTGTCAGAAGTCAGATAGGAGATGTAATGTATCCATCTCATTTCTGACAGCGAAGCGGTCTGACAGAAAATTTCAACCTGCCCGCATGCGCAGTCGTGCTGGTTTTCGGTCTCTAATCTAGTCTTCCTTCGGTACAAATTTCATAGAAATACTATTCACACAATGCCGTATATTTTTAGCGGTTAATCTTTCCCCTTTGAAAACGTGTCCTAAGTGGCCATCACATTTAGCGCATAAAATCTCCGTTCTTCGGCCATCTGCATCGGTTTCTCTTCTTATGGCACCCTCAATTTCATCATCAAAAGCAGGCCATCCACAGTGGGCATTAAATTTATGTTCAGACTTATACAAAGGAGCATCACATTGTTTACAGATATACAAACCTTCTGCTTCGTTGGTGTATAGTTCGCCTGTATAAGGTCTTTCTGTTCCTTTATGAACGATTACTCTAGCCTCTTCAGGCGTTAATTGATTTAGTTTCATGATAATGAGGTATATTAGAGGTATAAAGGTGTAAAGGTTTAGAGGGCACTATCTACAGCCACTGCCCACTGCCTACTGCAAAACCGCCTACTTCTTCAACTTCTCTCGATATAATTTTCTAAACTTATTCACTTTTGGATTAATCACCGCCTTACAATACCCATAATTAGGATTGAGGGTATAATAATTTTGGTGGTAAGCCTCTGCTACGTAGAATGGGCCTAATTTTTCAATTTCAGTCACGATAGGCGCATCATAAAGCGTTGGCGCAAAGTCTTTTTTGACTTGTTCCGCTATTGCTTTTTGAGCATCCGAATTATAATAAATGCCAGACCGATATTGGGTGCCAACATCATACCCTTGTCGATTTAAGGTAGTTGGGTCGTGGGTTGAGAAGAAGACTTCCAAAACTTCTTGCAACGAAATGACCGTAGAGTCAAATGTAATTTGTGCCACTTCGTTATGTCCTGTTGAACCAGAACAAACTTCTTTATAGGTCGGGTTCTCGGTATGCCCAGCCGTATAGCCAGAAACGACAGATTGTACGCCGTTCAATTCTTGAAAAACGGCCTCTACACACCAAAAACAGCCTGCGCCTACAGTTATCTTTTCCATATATTAATTGATTATTTTATTAAAGTTGCGGACAATTGGTAGAAAAGCCTTCAGGCTTTCCTGTCCTAGGCCTTTAGGCCTATTCTTTCTACGAAACAAATCGACCTAAAGGTCGGTAACGGGAAAGCCTAAAGGCTTTTCTATCAGTTTTTCTTGTCTTCCGCAATCGGAATTATTTTATTAATTTAAAAGTAGAAGATTAAAACTAGCAGTTGGCCCAACTAATCACAAGTCAACCAATCACTAATCACCATCAATTCAATTCTGCTAATCCATTATTTATAATTTCTCTAGCAGCCGTTTCATACTCAGCAGGAATATATATTTCAATAGTTCCCGGTAGTAGAACACCATAAGAGGAATCTTGTTTATTCATGACAAAAGCATCGATATTATTATCTCTCAATAAAGCTTCAATCACCTTTGCTTCAAATAATTGTGTCGTTTTAAAAATTTGAATCATGTCGTTTTTCATAACAATAAATTTAAAAGGTGAAATTATTACACTGCAATTTAGTACTTATAATTTAATAGTAAAAACAACTTTAGATGGCTACTTGTTTTTATTCGATTGCTGCTTGTGAAAATAGATAAACAACTTGTCGGGATTTATTTTTAATAAATTATCATAACATTAATAATTTTGCAAAATTAGCTTCTTAGCATAAGTGTTAAAAAGCAATCCTAAAAAGGGTTAGTTTGAGGATTAATTTTCACCAATATTATATGTATTTCAATCAATGGAAAATTATAAAAATAGGGGAAGTAATTATTGAATTTATAGTTCAATATAAGGAGGCAATAAAAGCGCTCTTTTCAGAGTATTTCAAAAAAAATAAAATATTATAAAAAATAATATTTGTTGTCATTTTTTAAAAAAAAAACCATTTAATTTAACTCATGTTGATTTTTTTTGATATAAAAAATTGATAACCAGTAAATTATGTTTTTTAAATAAAAGAAAATAGATTTAAAAAAATATTTTTTAATACAAAAGTATGTTACTTTTTACATATAAAAATAATGTTAAAGTTTCTTGCTTTCCGTGTTTTTTGGGCATAATGTTGTAAAACAATCAAACTAAAATAGGTTTGAAGGTGTATACTTAATCGTGATTTAACCAAAGCAAATAGCTATCAAAAATGAAGAATTTTAATAATGTTTGTTGTTGTTGCTGTTGCCAATTTTTCGGCATGGAAAGTGCGATTTTTTAGTAATAATTATTACCTCAAAAAGAGGACAATTATATAAGAGAAAGCCTTTTCAAAATAACCAACTTGAAAAGGCTTTTTTATTTCGTACCGACGAAAGTATTCGTCGATTATCAAAACATAATTAATTAAGCGACGAATAAGCCCGCCTGAATGCGCAGCGGGCAGGTTCGTCGGTACAGAAAATTGAAAATTAAACATGAGCGGTAACCTAAATTTAAAGAATGTATCTGACGTAGCTGCGAAGGACATCATTGATTTGCAAAACAAGATTGAGGCCATGAAAAATGGCACGATGGATGGAGAACGTTTTCGTCATTTTAGATTGACGCGTGGTGTATATGGACAACGGCAGAAAGATGTCCAGATGTTCCGAACCAAAATCCCTTTTGGTAAATTGACGACGGCGCAATTAACACGTTTAGCGGATGTATCTGAAAAGTACACCAATGGTAATTTACACTTGACCACTCGCCAGAATGTGCAGTTACACCATATCAAGTTGGAGGATACTCCGGGTGTTTGGACCGAATTAAGTGAAGTTGGCGTAACGGCTAGAGGTGCCTGCGGAAATACGGTTCGTAATATAACGGCATCGGCAGTTGCAGGAGTTGACCCAGATGAGTTATTTGATGTGTCTCCATACGTACAAGCAACCTATGAGTACTTCTTAAGAAATGCCATTTCTCAGGATATGGGTCGAAAGATTAAGCCAGCTTTTTCTTCTTCTGACAAAGATTCGGCATATACTTATTTTCATGATTTTGGATTTATTCCACGAATTAACGAAGCAGGAGAAAGAGGTTTTAAAGTATTGGTCGCTGGTGGTTTAGGGGCACAATCAATCGTAGCGCAGGTTGCTTACGAATTTTTGCATGAGGACAAGATTATTCCTTTTATGGAGTCAAGTGTAAGAATATTTGACCGTCATGGAGAAAGAGAGAAGCGACATAAGGCAAGAATGAAGTACTTGGTTAAGAAATTAGGTTTAGAAGGATTTATGGAATTGGTAGAAGCAGAAATGAAAGCTTTGCCTTACCAAACTTATAAAATTAATAGAGAGGGGGTACCAGTAGGAACGCCAGTGGCGGCTGATAAAAAAGCACCAACGGATAAAGTCGTTAACCAAGAAAAATACGATGCTTGGTTAGGGGCTAATGTATTCGAGCAAAAGCAAAAAGGATTTTACGGCGTAAACCTAAGACTAGCTTTAGGAGATATTGATGCAGAAAGAGCGAGGAAATTTGCCGCTTTAGTCAAAGAATATGCTGCGGATGATATTAGAGTTACAGTAAATCAAGGTTTCAGTCTAAGATTCGTAAGAAAAGAGCACCTTCCCCATTTATTTAACCAATTGGATGCATTAAAATTAGGAGAGCCAGGGTTTGATACCATTATGGATATTACCGCTTGTCCTGGAACAGATACTTGTGCATTAGGAGTGACGAATAGTACAGGATTAACCACTGTATTAGAAGAAATGTTGAGAACAGAATATTCACATTTAGTCAACGAAAGAAACATCAAAATCAAGATTTCTGGTTGTATGAATTCTTGTGGTCAGCACATGGCAGCGAATATTGGTTTACACGGAAGTTCTATCAAAAGAGGCACGTTGGTTTATCCAGCAATGCAAGTAGTGATTGGTGGTGGAGTAGACGAAACAGGAAAAGGTTTTGTCGCAGATAGAGTCATTAAAACACCAACGAAGCAAATTCCTGATGTCATAAGAACCCTTTTGTCGGACTATGAAGATAATGGTGGTGAATTCCAATATTTCAATGATTATTATCAACAACAGGGTAAAAAGTATTTCTACGATTTACTAAAGGGATTGGCAAAAGTAGACGATTTAGGGGCGGAACATTTACAAGATTGGGGAGAGGTTACGGATTATGTACAAGACATTGGAGTAGGGGAGTGTGCAGGTGTTTCTTTAGATTTGGTCTCTACGATTGTGAATGATGCCAAAGAAAGAATTGAACTAGCAAAAGAAGAGTTAGCGAAGCCCAACTATGCGTTTTGTATCTACAATAGCTATACGTCTTTCATTATTGGAGCGAAGGCTTTACTCTTAAGTGCAGATGTGAAATGTAATACCCATAGTGGCATTATCACTGATTTTGATAAAAATTATGTTGAAACTGGTAAATTTAAATTGGAAGGCTTTGACACCTTTGCAGATTTAGTTTACCAAATCCAAGGTAATGAGCCCAAGGCGGATTTTGCTAAAAAGTATTTAGCACAAGCAGAAGCATTTTTTGCGCAAGTGGTAGCGACTAGAGAACAGCAAGTTCGAGAAGGTGCGGTGGATACAGATAAGTTAGTTGTTGACCAATTTTATAAGGCGTAGGATTTTACCTCATAGGAACATAATGTAACTATGTGGTAAAAGAAAGATATACAATGAAAAAAAATCCAAAAATAACCCTAGTTGGCGCAGGTCCTGGCGACCCAGAACTAATCACGGTCAAAGGGTTAAAAGCATTGCAAAGTGCAGATGTCGTCTTATACGATGCCCTAAGTAATCCCGCTTTATTAGCAGAAGCGCCAAACGATGCCTTGAAAGTATATGTAGGCAAAAGGGCGAATAATCACCGTTATAAGCAAGAAGAAATCAACTTGATGTTGGTGCAATATGCCTATTCACATGGGCATGTAGTCCGCTTAAAAGGAGGTGATTCTTTCATTTTTGGAAGAGGCCATGAGGAATTGGAGTACATTGATAATTTTGGGATAGAAACGGCAATCGTACCCGGTATTTCCAGTTGTTATTCCGTTCCAGAATTGCAACAAGTGCCATTGACCCGACGAGGAATCAATGAAAGTTTTTGGGTCATTACAGGCACGACTTCTAGTGGTGCTATCTCTAAAGACATTGCCTTAGCCGCTCAATCCTCTGCAACGGTAGTCATTTTAATGGGCATGAAAAAGTTGCCAGAAATCACCCGATTATTTACCAAAGCAGATAAGGCTAGTACGCCAGTCATGATTATTCAAAATGGCTCGATGCCAAATGAACGCATGGTTTTAGGGACTATTGATACCATTGAGGCAGAAGTGCAACGAGAGGGATTAGGTGCCCCTGCCATTATTGTGATAGGTGAGGTAGTGGACTTACATCCAGCTAGAATGGAAGAATTTGAAAATATTTTGAACAATTATAGTTGATTGAATATTTAATATTTATCTAACTCTATATTTCATAGCTTAGAGCTTCCAAAACTTCATCAAGTTCTGGAAGCTCTTTTTTTTAGCTGAAGTCACAAATCAATTAATAATCTCTCAATGCAAAACCCACTATACCCTGTCTTTATCAAACTCCATCAATTAGAAATGCTTATCGTCGGTGCAGGCGAAGTAGGCTACGAAAAGATGTCCTTTATTCTAAAAAGTAGCCCAGAAGCAAATATTACGGTTGTAGCCCCTTGGGTATCTCCCGAAGTAGATGAACTGTTGAAAGGTGGTGATTATAATGTAAAAATTATCAAAAAGGAATTTGAGGCGAGCGATATGGAAGGGAAAGATATTGCGATTGCCGCAACTAATATCAAAGAACTGAACAAAGAAGTTCAACAAATAGCAAAAGCCAATAAAGTATTAGTGAACGTAGCGGATACCCCTGCTTTATGCGATTTTTATTTAGGGTCGATAGTCACCAGAGGAAATCTAAAAGTAGCGATTTCTACGAATGGAAAATCGCCGACTTTTGCCAAGCGTTTCCGTCAGATGTTAGAGGCAACTCTGCCAATGGATACAGGGGATTTATTGAAAAATTTAAAAGATATTCGAGACCGATTGACAGGAGATTTTAAATATAAAGTGAAGAAGTTGAATGCGGTGACAAGTTCTTTGGTGGATGATACGGCGGATTTGTGTGGGGATTGTCCATGTAAGATAGAGGAAAATGCTTAGTGAAAATTAGTTACTCAAGGATATAATTCTCAAGATAGTTCTCTAATAAACATGCTATACATCTTGGTATAAATTTTGAAGGAGTGTAAATATAAACCTTCAAAAATTGGCAAAATGAAATTTACACAATTTTTACCCGATGTTGCCAAATCTAATCATAAAAACGCCACTAAAGCCAAGGTACTAATTTATGTAATATTTTTTAGCATACTTCTATGTCTTAGTTTAATCGTTTTATCCCAGCTAAATTATTTAACAAATACTTTTCCACTAGAATGGGTACTGGTGTCCTTCATAGGATTATTTATTAGTTTTCGATTTTCGAATTCCATTTCTCTTGTTTCTAATTTATTTCTGGCCATTTTCGCTTATTTTCAAGTAAAATATTCTCTAGAAACAGGGGGTATCTATTCTGTTGACAATTTTTTCCTATTCGTCATTCCTTTGGCTGCCTACATTTTATCTGAAGTTCGGTCTGCGGTATTTTGGCTGATTCTTGTAAATGTGTGGTCTATCTATCTATTTACCTTAGCGGATACGCCAGAACAGATTCAAGCATTTAGAAACCAAACAGCAGAATTTCTCCCTGCCTATTATCTGGGATTTTGTATAACAGCGTCCGTTTCTTCTTTTTGTTTATTGTCTATTTTTTATTTTGAAAATAAGCGGTTAATAAAAAAGTTAGAAACTAATCAATTAGCATTAGAGTTTAAAAATGCCGCCTATGAAAGACAAGCTCGGGAATTAGTGGCTACACAGGAGGGGTTAAAAAATAGTAATCGAGAATTAGAGCAATATGCTTATGTAACTTCTCACGACCTCAAGCAGCCAATTAAGACGATTAATGCTTTTGCCAATCTGCTAAAAAAAGATTTGATTAAGAAAGAAGCATTAGACGAAGAAAATACAGAGTTTCTCAGTTTGATTATCAATAGTTCAAATAATATGTTTCGTTTGGTTAATGATTTGTTAGCCTATGCAAAATTAACCGCTGTAAAGAAAGTTCCTTTTCAAAGGTTACCCTTGGACGAAGTCTTGAATAGTGTATTAACTAATTTACAAAATCAAATTGATAGTAATGAAGTGAAGATTGAACGGACATCACTTCCAACGTTAGATATAGTTCCAATAAAAATCAATCAAGTTTTCCAAAATATAATATCCAACGCCATTAAATTTAAAAAGAAAACGGAGCCATTGACCATCAAAATACAAAGTGAGGAAAAGGCAACGCACTGTGAATTTACCATTGAGGACAATGGTATCGGCATTGATAAGAAAAATCAAGAAAAGATATTTGCCCCCTTCAAAAAATTACACCCTGCTAAAGAGTATGCTGGTTCAGGAATCGGCTTAGCGACTTGTAAGCATATTATAAATCTACACAATGGAAAAATTTGGGTAGAATCGGAGAAAGATAAAGGGACTAAATTCATTTTTACCTTACCACATGTCCAATCTAATTAATTTTCATCAAATCTGAATTATAACAGCCCATCTGCGACTGGTTAAGGATACCTCACAGATAGATTATGGATAGCTACTCCTTAAATTTTTGTGATGGTATTATTTTGTATTTAAATAAATATGTATTACATTGTGAATAACTCACAAATATAATAACAACACATCAACACTTTTGCTCTAAAAGAATACCATAATTCTTGCCTTAGAATTTTGAGGAATTCTTAGTGGGATAGGGATACTATCCGCTTAAAGTAGAGTAGCCCATTATATACTTTTTGATTTAACTAACTTCAATAATTCTCAGCTTTTACCTGAAGTTATTT
Source organism: uncultured Saprospiraceae bacterium (assembly GCA_938010785.1). Classification (GTDB taxonomy): domain Bacteria; phylum Bacteroidota; class Bacteroidia; order Chitinophagales; family Saprospiraceae; genus JAFMDF01. The sequence goes on along the minus strand of CALLVC010000596.1, from coordinate 5,428 downwards.
AAAAATGAATTGATGCATCATTTGCAAGTCATTGATTCCTAGTTTTGCTCGGGCAGTTCGTTTGCGCTGCGAGTTTAAGCTATGAAAATAAAAAAGAGCTTTTTCTTAGAAATCAAAAAAAACTAAAAAAACTATGACATTACGACAAAAACTAGGAGCTATGTTGACTTTTACCAAGAAACCACAAATTCCTAATTTAGGTAAAATCCAAGAAGAATTGGGGAATAAATTTTTTGGTATTTTAGATAACACCTTTAAAGAAAGAGTAAAGGACTCTTCTAATTCTCAGTTAACTACAGATAATGTAGATGATTTGGTCAATAAATATATTAAAAAAAATGTATTGATTGCTACTGCCTCCTCTGCTATTCCTGGACCACTCGCTATTTTCTCTGCCATTCCTGAACTTGTTTCTACCTTGGGAAATCAAATGTCTATGACCTATGATATGGGATGTGCATTTGATAAAGAGCAAACACTTTCTAAAGATGTTTTGCTAGATGTTCCGATTGCTGCATTTGGAGGAAGTGTGGATTTTGCCGCTTTAAAAGATGGCAAGGATTTGTTAGCATCTCCATCGACTGCCTTATTAACTAAGGCAAAATCGCTGGGTCAAAACATGGTAGAAAAACATCTTAAGAAATCAGTTATCAAATTTGTGCCTCTAGGTGGACCGGTGGTTATGGCTTATTTTGCAAAACGAAATACTAAAAAAATAGCACAAGTATCTACTGGATTATTTGGAGATGATGCTAGTTTTTTACCAAAAAATGAAACGTATTCTAAGAAAGTTTCTACTTTATTGGAAGTGGAAAAAATTAAAATATGTATTGACCTCATTGATTCGGACGATGATATAGATGACCGAGAGATTGCTTTTATCAAACCAATGATTGAAGGAGCAGCTATTCCATATCATCAAAAACAGCAGCTACTAAAAGATGCTCAAAATTATGATAGCCAATTAAATATAAACTATGATCTTTTTGAGGAATATCCAAATGAAGCGGAACGATTTGTAGAGGACTTAGTTTTATTGGCCATGCGGGATGAAATTTTTAAACCTATCGAACGCTCTTATATTTTAGAATTTTGTCAGTTTGTTGGTATGGATAGAAATTTAGCAATAGATATCATAAATGATGCTCAAGCGTAGTAGACCTTCTAGAAGAATAGCGGATTTTGTACGGATTATTTCGATATGCTAACATGAAAATCCATACAAAATCCGCTCAATTTGTAGAACCTATTTATAATGATATTTTAAAATTCTACATTTTCTGGATTCCAATACTCAATTGCGAAGTCTATTATTTTTTTTGTTCTTTTATTTAGGGAGACCCTGTAAATAGTTTATAAAAGTGTCATCAGAATAAAATTTGGTGACACTTTTCTATTTTTTTTACTATTTCTCAAAAAATCTTAAATTTTTAAAAATTAGCAAACACCTCTACCAGCTGACTTTATCCAGTTTCTGTTAAAAAATCCCACAAAACACAACTTCTTATTTCGGTGGAGGCTTAATTTTTTTGACCATCCTTACTGCATTGGCGGTCAAAAAACCAAAAAATATCCAAGCTCTTTCCGTGTGTTCCTTTCGAGCCTTTACTTTGTCTAATAAATAATGATTTTTGACCGTTCCAAAACTCCCCTCCAATCTTGTGGCTCTTTCTTTTGAGATTAATTTTCTCAATAATTGTTGTTGTTTATGATTTTTCCCAGGCTTTCCTTTTGGAACAAAATCTGTAAAGATTTCTGCTTCTTTACAAAATTTTCTATTCTTATTAGTTCGATAAATATTGTCTGCACCTAGTTGTAAAATTGTACCAAAGTACCTACGATGCCTCCAAATCGTTTTCTTGAGTCGATTACCTTCATGAAAAGCATCAAAACTGCCATATTCCATAAAGTTAATCCCGTCAACCTGCATCGAATTTATCTTCATCCCAAATTCTACTCGTTTATTTTCTTTACCCCTCACTATTGGACGTAGATAAGGCTTTGCTAAGGAAACTATTCTATCTTTTACCTTATTGATGCCTTGATTAAACATTAATTGTTGCTGGCTCAATACTTTCTTAATCGTTGATAAACGTTCATAAAAATTCCTTTTTACTGGGGATTGCTTTAATAATGGACTTGTTCGCTTCCAATAACCTATTAACTTGGGAGCTATACCAAGTAGTTTTGTCAACAAATGAAGTAAACGCCTTTTGATGCCTCTTCTTTTTTGATAACTTCTTCTCCTTAGTTTGCTATATGCCAGATAGGCCTTTTTTACTGCTTTATATTTAGACCGAAACATCGGTAAACCTACTGCTCGACTCAACTTTTTAAGTTGATGCCATAGATAATCAACACTCTCCCATAATAATTTAGCATCTGTGGGAAAACGAATATAACTCTCCACACAAGTAGCATCTGTAAGATTTACATGAGACTGTTCTAATTGTGGTGTCCATGACTTTGCTAAGGTGTATTCTGTTAAATCAAAATTCAAATGAAGTCCAAAATAGGAGCGCCATCTGCCTACGACTTCTTCGTCTTTGATTTGTTCTCCTTGCTTTAGTCGAATGCCACAAAATAACTGCATTGCCCAATTCGTATTGAGTTGTTCAATCAATTTTTTATCACTTTGCTTGTAATAATGCTTAAGAATTTGAAGGCCTAATCCACCAGTTGGTGTAAAGCGACCTTTGGCGCCACATTTATTCTTCTTCAATGGAAGTAAATCAACTATGGCTCGGAAGGGTATTGTTTGGTGTAATTGACCTAATGGGTGTGCTAAAAACAATTGCCATTCTAGGCTTCGACCACTTTCTGTGGGAAATAGTGTAGTTTCCAAATTTAATTCGGTAATTTTATGATAAGATATATTTTACAACCCCGAATTTACGCATTTTTGCGCAATTTCGGGGTGTTTTTATCTATTTTTTACTACCTAATTAACTGACATTCAATACCTTGTCTATTAACAGAGTCTCCCTATTTATTGCATCTCCATTCCATTTTTCTTAGATTTTTAACTAAAAAAAACGTTAAAGGTTTGTTTTTATATTAGAAATTTTGAAAGACTGGTAACTAACTTCTTACAAATTCTGCTTATTCAACTCCTTCACCGCATAATCCACCGCCCTAGCCGTCAAAGCCATATACGTCAAAGAAGGATTGACACAAGAAGCTGAAGTCATACAAGAACCATCCGTTACAAAGACATTTTTCGCTTCATGGCATTGATTCCATTTATTTAAAACGGAAGTTTTGGGGTCATGTCCCATTCTAGCGGTGCCCATTTCGTGGATACCGCTACCCATTGGCGCTTGACCATCCCAAACCCTAACATTTTTAGCACCTGCTGCTTCCATCATTTCTCTACCAGAAGCTAAAATATCTTTTTTCATAGCTAATTCATTCTCTCGAAGTTTGGTTTCGATGTATAACGTGGGTAAGCCGTGAATATCTTTTTTATTAGGATTGAGTTGTACTTTATTATCGTGATAAGGTAGGATTTCTCCAAAGCCATAAAACGCCATTTGCCAACCTCCTAATTCAGTCATAGATTTTTTGAAAGCTGCCCCAAATCCAGGTTGGCCTTTTTTGCTTTCCCATCCAGCACGACTAGCGCTACCTTGAAAACCAAAACCTCTGACATAATCAGTTCGTTTGTCCCAAACATTTCTAAAACGAGGAATGTATATACCATTTGGTCGCTGCCCATCATAGTATTTGTCTAAATCACCGTCGAAGTCAGCGTAAGCGTGTAAATTAAATAAGTGGTCCATCAGGTTATGCCCTAGTTCTCCACTGCCATTGGCAAAACCATTAGGAAAACGGTCACTTTTAGATTGAAGCATAATTTGGGTAGACCCCAAAGTAGAAGCGCACAAAAAGATAACTTTGGCTTTATATTCTATCGTTTTACCTGTTTTTGTATCTAGCACTCTTACACCTGTCGCTTTGCTCGAATCTTTGTCAAACAAAAGCGATTCAACGACCGAGTCGGGGCGCAGCGTCATATTTCCTGTTGCCGCTGCCGCAGGTAAAGTAGAACTTTGACTACTAAAATAAGCACCGTAAGGACAACCTCTGTAACACAAATTACGATGTTGACAGGCAGAGCGACCATTGTGCGGCTTGGTTAAATTCGCCGCTCGACCGATAGTCATTCTTCTTTTTGTCCACTTGGATTCAATGCTCTTTTTAAGTCTTTTTTCGACACAAAACATATCCATTGGTGGTAAAAAATCACTATCGGGCAGTTGCGCTAAGTTTTCCGCTTGTCCCGATACCCCAATATATTTTTCTATATAACTGTACCAAGATTCGATGTCTTTGTATCGAATCGGCCAATCTACGCCATGTCCATCTTTGGCGTTGGCCTCAAAGTCCAAATCACTCCAACGATAAGTTTGTCTACCCCACATAAGTGACCGTCCACCTACATGATTGCCACGAAGCCAAATAAAAGGTTGGTCAGGAGGAGTCGTATAAGGATGGTCTTTATCATTTATCCAAAGGTGTTTAGTCCCTTCATTAAAAGCATAAACAGTAGACTGAATAGGGTAGTTTTCTTTATCCTCAGCAGTCGGTTGATTACGATGTGGTAAGTCCCAAATAGGGGTATTGGCAGTCGTATAATCTTTGACGTGTTCCAAGGTTCGCCCTCTTTCCAACACTAAAGTTTTTAATCCTTTTTCGGTTAATTCTTTAGCAGCCCAGCCACCTGTGATACCAGAACCTACTACGATGGCGTCGAATGTATTTTTATCTTGCATAAATTTAGATATTAGTCATTTAGGTATTAGTCATTTAGTCATTAGTCATTTAGTTCTTGAACCACTAGCTACTGCACACTGCCAACTGCACACTGCCTTAAGCACTTCGTCCTTCAATGCCTACTTGAATTTTAGGTGTTTCGGAAACTTCTATACAGCCTTCAAATTTAGTAGGAAGTGGATTATAATTCATTAACTCCGTAATGGCGTATTCCGAGGTGAAATAACCTACTACGACTAGTTCTTTTATTTTGGAAATAAAAGGTTTATCACCCGTTTGTTCTTGTGATTTTTTTTCTTTTTGTTCATATAATACTAGAAATTTTTCACGTTCTTCAGGACTAGCATTCAAGAAATTACTTCCCGTGAAAAATTGGCATTCCTCTTCTAATTTTGCCAATCCTTTAGGAAACTGTAATTGGTCAAAGCCAGAAAAGGTATCTTTTACCATCAAGTCGATAAATTCTGTTAAGTGTAGGCTTTTCGCACCCGGTGTATCCGTTTCAGGTAAAATAGTCTCAGCTATGGCTTCGATTGTTTTAGCCTGTTCGGGTGTCAAAAATTGAGGAGTCCAATCTGGTGCACCAGAAGGTTGACAGCCGCTCATCACACTTGCTATGACGGAGGCAGAAACTGCTCCACCTAAAAGGTAG
>CALLVC010000595.1 GCA_938010785.1 uncultured Saprospiraceae bacterium | reverse complement strand
TAATTTTTAGCAGCCTTTTTCCGCTATTTTTTACCAAAAAATAAATCCGTAGCGGGTGCTATGCATTGATTTTTTGGCGAAAACTATCGAAAAAATTCAAGCTAAAAATTTTACCCGATTAATCAATCCGCATTACTTAAGGCAATCGCATAAAAATTATTTTTCTATAATTTTGCTCATTAAAAGTGTTTTTCTTTTTTTGCATTGCCAAAAAAAGAAACAAAAAATGCTAGTCAAAGTAAACTCGCTCCGCTCAAACAGTACTTTGACGGCCAACCCCGCCCCGTTACTTGTTCCTAGATGGGTACTGCGTTTTTTATGCGATTGCCTTACGTCAGCTATATTGAAACTAGCCTATCTCCTCTTTTCTTACTAACTTCGCCCTTCATCTAAATATTAAGTGTTTTCTATGCAATATACCAATTACGATTTACAAGATACGATTGTCGCTTTAGCAACGCCTCCGGGGGTGGGCGCCATTGGTGTAATTCGCTTATCGGGCAAAGCTGCCATAGAAATAGCTAATCGTGTTTTTTATGGCAAAGACCTGACGAAACAAGCTAGTCACACCATTCATTTAGGCACCGTTCGCTCGGATAAACAACAAATCATAGACGAAGTATTAATGTCTCTTTTTGTTGCTCCAAAATCGTATACCAAAGAAAATGTAGTGGAAGTCTCCTGTCATGGGTCTAGCTATATCATCCAACAACTCATCCAGTTGTTTATTGAAAAAGGCGCGAGAATGGCACAACCGGGAGAGTTCACCCTCCGAGCTTTCCTCAATGGCCAAATGGATTTATCGCAAGCCGAAGCGGTAGCAGATTTAATTGCCTCCAACTCTGCCTCTGCCCATGCGCTAGCCATGCAGCAAATGCGTGGTGGCTTCTCCGATGAAATCCAAAAACTTCGGCAAGAATTATTAGATTTTGCCAGCCTCATTGAATTAGAATTAGATTTTTCGGAAGAAGACGTGGAGTTTGCCGACCGCAAAGAATTGAAAGCGTTGGTGGTTAAAATTCAATCGCTCATCAAATCTCTGATTGACTCTTTTCAACTCGGTAATGTTATCAAAAAAGGCGTGAACACCGTTATCGCTGGTCGCCCCAATGCGGGTAAGTCTACCCTCTTAAATGCGCTTTTGCAAGAGGAAAGAGCTATCGTCTCTGACATCGCTGGCACCACTAGAGATACCATCGAAGAAGTCCTCAATATCCAAGGCATCGAGTTTCGCCTCATTGACACCGCTGGTATCCGAGATGCCCAAGACCAAATCGAAGCCGTCGGGGTGCAAAAAACCATGGAGAAAGTTCAAAGCTCTGCTATTCTCGTCTATGTTTTCGATGCCATGAAGCTCTCCGCTGAAGAAGTACAAAAAGACCTCGAAGCACTACAAGAACCCAATCAAATTATCGTCCTAGTCCCCAATAAGATGGACTTAAATCCTTACCTCCGCCCAGATGAGTATGTCTCCGATTTAGTTCCTGCTAAAAATATCGTCACCGCCTCCGCTTTAAACAAACAGAATATTCAACACCTCAAAGAAACCCTCTACCAAACCGTTATTACCGAGCAGCTTAATTTGGATAACCCGATTGTTTCTAATACTCGGCATTTGGCTGCCTTGCAAAATGCGCATCATTCACTGACGGAAGTTTTGAATGGGATAGATATGGAGATTACTTCTGATTTTGTGGCTATGGATATTCGACGGGCTTTGTATTTTCTTGGGGAGATTGTGGGGGAAGTTAGTACGGATGATTTGTTGGGGAATATTTTTAGTAATTTTTGTATCGGGAAATAATTTCGATAAATTAGCAATCTACTTTTGATGCGAATTAATTTTAAATACCTATCTTTTTTATTTCTACTTTATAAACACTCAATAAATAGGTAATTGTGGCATAGTCAATTCATTTTATTGCTTAAAAATTCGCTTATTGTCCTTTCATTTCCAATCCATTAATTCCATAAAAGGGACATTTCATAGATTGAGAAAATAAAAAGTATTTAAATCATTGTTTTTAAGCAACTTATCTAATGAATTAAATGCCTTCCCTATCTAATAATTTGTGTAATTATTTCTTTTTACTATTTTTTATATTTAAATTTATGGTGCTAATAAATTACGAAAACAAAGCTAACCCACCATGCAAAATAGTAAAATCTCCATACTAAGACAATTACTCCAAAGACACGCAAAAATCATTATAAGTTTTACCGTTATTGCTCTTATTTTCCTTGTTTTTGCGCTATTGATTTATGCTTACTTGATTCCTCAAAACAGCAATCCTGTTTGGAAAGAATTAGCCGACTTTTTTATAGCAATATCGGAAACAATTCTTGGCGCTGGATTGATTATAGGTGGTATGAACTTAATATTCGAAGAATTCAGACAAGAACAAGAGGATAAAGATAGAGCTAGCCATTACAGAAAAGAAATGGTGGAAACTTTACAAACTTTACACAGCGAAGTACAACTAGCCAGAGTATTGATTCGAACTCACAAATCAGCTAAAACATACGGAGAACAAATACGAGAACGGATTTTGCCAGCAATCATTTCTTTAAAAGATTTAAGAAGAAGTGCTATGGATACCTATAATCATCCGTTAAAAAATGAAATTATTCCTCCTTTTCGCGTAAGCCTTCATTTTATGATAGCTTATTTATCAGTTTTAGTAGAGGAATTTGAAAGTAATTATCATCACTTTTCTAACTTACAAAACTGTCAAGAGGCTTTAGCCGTCCGCATGCGCAATTTGTTTGTGGAAGTAGCTGAAGATAAGTTAGGCAGTGGAATTTTTTCCCAAAAAAAATCAAATTTTCTAGAACAGGCACAAGATTTATTTGAGCAAACAGATAAGCCCCAATACGTCAATGAGGTATGGAAGGAAATAGAACAGTTACCTCATACCAGTGATTTCATTGACGACACGATAACTCAGAAGGGCAATCGGTCACAGTATGCCCAATCTTTTTTAGCACATTACGTGCATTGTAAGAAAATACTTAAATTTAATACTGTTGACGAACGATTCATTCATGCCAAAACCTTTTCCGATTATGCTAGTGTACTCAGACAAAACGACAAAAAGGAGAATAGTAATTTATCCCAAACCACTAAGATTAGTTTGACTAGACTAATCATGCAAAACGAATTAGGGTTTGAGTTTGACCATAAAATTAGTTTTTCATAAGTGGTTTCTACAAATCAGTCCTAGTAGTACACAACTTTTCTAAGAACCAATTTTAAAAAACATGACTTCTACCAATACTCTATTTAAAACATTACAACTCAATCAAACCGAATCTATCTTCTTTAAGGGTAAAAAGAACCATCAAATTAAAGACCTACAAAAAATTCTATTTGAGTTAGGGTTTGCGGAAGAATTGGAATGGGAAAAATATGGTGCAGATGGCGCTTTTGGCAATTGTACAGCAAAAGCATTAATAGCTTTTGGTTCAAAAAATAATATTTCGACAGATGGATTGAGCATGAGTGCCAATTTAACCCAAGCAATCATTCAGCGACATGAACTATTGGACGATTTAAGACAACTCGAACAAGCATTGCGAGCAGATACCGCAACATCCCAATTTAGTCAACAAGAAAGCAATAAAGAGCATACAATTGTTTTACAAACTTTATTAGCCGCTTTGGGTTTTGGTAAGCAACTTAGTTTTACGGATACTTCCCAACTACCCAATGGTATTTATGATGACAGGGTCATTACTGCCTTAAAAGCTTTTGGGAATCAAGAAAATATAACGACTGATGGACAGAGTTTAAGTGCGGAATTAGGACAGCGTATCATCGAAAAATTAAATCCTTTTTACGGAAAAGGGTGGTTAAAAGCCAATATGCTAACCCAACTAATAAAATTAAACATCTTTCCTTTTCAGAGCGGTAATAAGACCTATATTAGAGTATTTGACGGACAAGCAGAAACCAATTTTACAAAATTCAAAAAAGGCCTTTATACGGTTGGTTCTCAAAAATTAGCCGATTTTTTAGCTGCACAAAATGAGGCTTTAGTGAGCAAAGAATTCTCTCGCTCTGCGCTAAACATTTTGAAAAGTGTAGCCGAAAACGAAGGCAATTTAGATGCCATCAATACTTACGATAATTCCTTTTTGTCTTTTGGTATTTTTCAGTGGACCTTAGGTGCAAAAGACGATAATGGAGAGTTACCTGCCTTACTCAAAAAATTGAAAGAAACAGACAAACCGACCTTTGACCAATATTTTGGCAACTATGGTATAGACATTAGTTCGGATACCAATAAAACTTATGGTTACCTCACCCAAGCACAACGCCGCATTAAAAGTCCATTGACCAAAGAAAAATTTAGAAAACCTGATTGGGCATTCCACTTTTGGCAAGCTGGGCAAAATGATTTGGTTAAAAAAGTACAGACGCAACATGCTTTTGACCGATTGCATACTTTTTATTGGAGTCAGAATATTAATGGCTTTTCCCTTTCTCAGCTTATTACTTCGGAATATGGGGTGGCTTTGATTTTGGATAATCATGTAAATCGTCCTGGGTATGTAAAAAAGTGTATTGCGCAAGCGATGTCCACAATTGGTATAACTGCTCCGCCATCTTCTACCGAGGAAGAACAACGTTTAATCAATGCTTACTTAGACATCCGAAAAACTTATGGTAAATATCCAATGACGCATGCGAATAAACGGGCAAAAATCACGCAACGGTATTTGACTGATGGGATTATTTCTGGTAAGCGTGGGTCTTTTCAGTTGGGAAGTCGGTCTCGGGGGGTTGAAGTTGGGCAAGTGCCTCCTTTTATTGATTTGAAGGCTTTTGAGGAGATTCGAGAATTTGGGGAATAATTTATTGCTTAGATGTGCCAGACTTTGAAAATCTGACACATCTCTATCTCCTTAAATCTCTATCGTTTTTTCATAAGTTCTTCCATATGAGCAGTAGCTTTTTGCTCATCATAATAAGGATTTTCCAGTTCCAAAGTAATCAACTGACTCATCCATTCGGGAGGAGTTACTCTATTAATTTTTTGAATACCTCTTTGCTGAATACCCATAGTCCTAGTAACTTCAGGAGCAGGCAATGCTTCCATGACCAACTTAGAAATATCAAAGAAATCTTGACTAATAATTAGTTTTAGATAACTAGTTTCCTTAGGCCAATTATAGTGTTTTATATAATCTTCTTGTCCAAGAGTAATGACTTTTTCGTCATTATATTCTGCCCATTGAATTGCCTTTGGTTCTAAACGAATAGTTTGTCCCTCAACGAAATCATTAATAATTCCAAAATCTTGAGAAAGAAACAAAAGTGCACAATAATACGGTTGGTTAGTGTCATTGGTCAGTTTAATTTTTAAATTAATTGTAGGCTGACCTTGCACTGGAATGGAATCATATTGTGTAGTAAGTTTGTTCTTTTCTATATCTAATGAATCTTCCTTTACTCCATCCGTATCAGTCAGAAAAACAGATGATTTTACGGGTAATGATTCAGATTCTGGTACGTTCTCATTTTTCAAATTTTTGATAAATGTCCAATAAGCAATTTGTTCTAAATAGTTTATCAAGGTTGATAATTTATCGTAGCCGTCCACATTTTCCGTTACCGTTAGTCCGTTCGATGGCAAACAAATTTGATAAGTCCCATCAATAGCTTTAACTAAATAATCGGCTAAGGCTTGATTGTTGACTAATTGTACTCCTTCTATTTTTCTATGATTCTGCCTAAAATATTCGGTTATCTTGTTCATGCCCGCTTTCTCTCCCATTGGGCAAATGCTCAACTTATCAACGACCAAACCACTTATACTAACTTTATAAATTTCATCTAACTTTAACTTCATATTTGAGGGAATAAGCACTTCCGTTTTATCAAGTAGTACTTTGTCGATAATCGCCTTGCCGATTGGTTTATTATTAGCCCCTAAAATTTCTAAATTTAAATCAAGATTACTTTTTTTGATGCCCTGCAATGCTCCAATATCTAATACCCATACTGCCGCCGTCGTATCAAAATTCAATTTACCAACCAACCGTTGATGACTCGTAATTCCGCCTAAAAAATCTTGAAAAATGAATTGTTTATCTCCCTTCGCATAGAGTTGAGGGTTCTGCTCGTAGCTAGTTGGTATTTTTTTTCGAATAGCACTTACTAAACCTCGATAGCTTATTTTTCCTTTTGTTTGCTCTAATATATTAACTAGGTTGGAGGTAAAAACACCTCCTATATTTACTAATTCTTGCGCCTGTTGGTGTGCCTCGCAGGCTGCTAGGTGCAAATGCTTTCCTTGTGGCAAAACAGTTTCTAAATCAAATGCCTCCTTGACCGTTTTTGCCTTTATTTTTTTGCTAAAAATAAAGTCTTCCCAATTTCGCCCAACAGCATCTGACATTAAGCGACGGACAACTTGCGTACTACGAGTATTTGTTCCGGAATGACAGCAATCGAAAATCGTAATAATTTGCGCCTCCGTCTGCTCGTACAATTGTCGAATTAAATAGCGCAATTCTTTGTCTGCTAAAAAGCTTCCCTGTTTTTGCAAATCGCTATCGTAGCAGGCTAAAACTTCTAATTTACCATCGCTTTCGTGTTTTAAAAAAGCATCGTTGGCAATTTCCTGTCCACCGTGTCCAGCAAAATAAAACAGACAAATATCCTCCTTGCCTGCTTGTCCTAAATGGCTCAAAATCTTGTTTTTAAGGTTGTTTTTAGTCGCATTGCTATCGTAAAGTTTTAAATCTACTATTTCCATACCTTGGGCCTTCGTTGCTTTTTTGAGGTATTGGTGGAGGTTGTCAGCATCGTTGCGGCAGCCCGTTAGCCCAGATATATACTGGTAGTCGTTAACGGCGGCAAAAAGGCCATAGAGTTTCGTTTGCTTGTTTTTCATGATGTATTTTTTCAATGATTTTTATTGGTTGATACCCAGCCGCTCTTTTATGTCATCCTCAAATTCTCGAAATGCCCATTTTTTGATGACTCCATTATCATCTCCCGAATAGATGTATTGTCCATCGGCAGAAAAAGTGGCGGCAGTTATTTTGTGGTCATGGCGGATAAGGCTTGGAATAGGTTTGAACGGTTTGGTTTTATTTTCTCTTTTAAATATTCTTACGGTATGGTCACTACTTGCGGTTAAGAATAGGTCATTTCCGAAAAATTCAACGTCTTCTATATCATTGGTGTGTGCTAGAAAAGATTTATGCTTTACATATTCGTCATTCTCCCATTGCCATAGAATAGCCGTATTATCCCAAGAACCTGAAATAATCCAGTTGCCATCTTTAGAAAATTCAGCATCTTTTACTTTGTCCAAATGATTGGACAATATTTGAATGCTTTTGTCCTCGATGTTCCAGATATAGATATTGCTATTTTCTGCGGTGACAAGGATAAGAGGTTTATTAGGGTGGAAATGTACGGAATTGAGGTTTTGACCTTTTAGGGTATCTAGGGGTTTATAGTAATGAGGAGGGCTTAAGTAATTTCTAGAATAATCTGGAAAATAAAATAGCCCTTTTTTGGTAGCAGCTACCAGTTTTTCACCTTGAACCTCTATGTTGTTTATTGTTCCAAGTCCTTTTTCAGAATCTCGAAGTCTCACATTTTCAGAACCATTAGTAGAAGAAATAAGTTCTGAAAAATAACTACTCACAATCAATCCGTTTTGACCGAAACCAAAAGATGTAATATTTCCTCTATTTTCTCTATCTCTTTTATCTTGCTCGTATTTTGTTATGCAAGAGTCATTTAATGATTCACAGATTGAAATCATGTACCCTTCAGGAGCATCAATTTCCTTTTTCAACTTAAATTTAAATCCCGTATACAATAAAGAATCCTTAAACTTTAGTTTTGTAATCTGACTAGCCTTTTTTATTTTCGTTTCTCCCTTGTCATAAGCCATCAAATTCCAAATCTTAATAGTTCCATCCGCACTAGAAGTCATTACAAAGTTTCCATTTTCCCTGTCTAAAAAAGAAGTTTTTAATATTTTATCACCGTGACCAACTAATCGTTTTTGCTCTTTTCCTTTTGCCCATATACTCGCTGTTCTATCGTAACTACCTAACAACCATTGATAGTTACCGTCAACTTTTATTCTGTCCATACTGGCAATTCCGTCTTCATGCTTATGTTGAAGTCTTTTTTCTAGTCGCTTAATTCCCCCCCCTTCACTTCTTATAAAATAACGGTCATTTTGGAAAACTACCAAATAATCATCATTGCCTAATTGTTGAAAACTTTCTATTTCTCTCTTGTTATTTAAGATTATTTTCATATTGGATAGTCCTTCTTCATTTATAGTAAACTCAATTATATTATTTAAATAATTAGCAACGAATCTATTCTTATATTTTGCTAAGAACTTAGCATTTTCAATAGTTACCATTCCTCTTAAATCTTTTAAAGTATCTAATGTAGCTTGATTACTTCTTTTTCGAAATATTTGATCTTCACTTACTAATAAAACAGCCAACTGATTATCTTTCTCCCAATAGGGTTCAAATGCAGTTACATTTTCAGCAACTTCTTCGTAATGAATCGGTTTTTCAACTCCAATTTTATAATTAGTATTTGATTGGAATAATTTGTTATCAGCAGTTAGAAAGAAAATGGCTACTGAATCTGAATTAGATTGGTAACTTAAATATTTAGTGTAAATGATGGGACTCTTATCCTTCTTACTTAATGCTATTTGCTGAGCATAAAAGGGGTAGTTGTGAAGATTGATGTACAAATCATTTTTAAAATCACCTATTATAAGAGGTTGTTCTGGTTTATTTTTTTCAAGCTTAAAAAAAGCTATAATGTATTTAATCCAAGAATTTTGTGATTGATCTACTTTCTTAAAAGCCTCCGTTCTATCGTTGCGTAGTTTACTATAAGCCTCTCCTGTCTCTGCATAAATACTTCCTTGTGCTGTACTTTTTTTCTTTTCATTTTCAGCCTTAACTTCATTTTCAGTAGCTTTATTTTTAGATTTATTAGAATCATAGAAGAAATAACCAGTAATACAAAGTGCTACAATTGCCAGACTTGCTAAGATTCTAATAGTATAATTTTGACTTTCTAATTTTTTAATTTGTGTTGATCTTTCTTCTAATAAATTTAACTTATCACTCAAAAGTTTTTCTTTCTCAACTATTTGCTGATCTCGTTCCGCCAGTAAATCGGTATTAGCAATCAACAACTTTTCTTTTTCGGCAATTTGTTTATCCCTTTCATTGACCAAGGCATCCTTCTCAGCCAACTGCTTTTCCTTTTCCCTCAATGCTGCATTCTTTTTAAACTGGACTGCTGCTTTACTTTTCTCCCAATATATACGTTTTTGTTCTTTTTGTACATCGTCAACATCTCCAATAATGAAATCTAGTAGTTTTTTACTATTAAATCGAGCTAGGTCATTTTCTGTCAAAAAATCTCTTTCATGTGCTCCATTTTTCTTAAAAATCTCAAAAGAATAATTGAAGGAATCTTTGTAAATCTCTTCTAGGTTTCGCTCAATGGGAAAAGTATTAATGATTCTAGCAATGAAATCATGACTCAGCTCCGTAAATCCATCGTTAAAAGTTAATAATCTAGCTTGAATAAGATAATGAATGATAAAATCTATTTTGGAATTATATAAATCATCATTCACTTCTCGCCAAATGCTTTCTTTAATGCCTTTTCTCGTTTTTTCGTCAGTGATATAATAACTATCTTTTTTATTCCCTCCTTCAATTTTATTGGTACTAATTCTTTTTTTTGTATTGTCATCGTGTTTAAAATGACGAAGAAAACGTATCACAACATTCTGACTCCTAGTAAATTCATTGAAGGAGATTTCTGGATTAGCTAATAATTGATGATTAGTCTCAATAATGTATTGATTTAGAATGTTTTGTATATCTCCAAATTCATCTATTTCACTTACCTCAAATTCTAAATGTGGGAATTCTTCAAAAGCAATTGCTGGATTCTTTTTCAACGATTTTGCATAATCTAATTCCCATAATTTATACAAATAAATTTGCATAAACGGCAAATGAAATTCATTCCCCCCCTTTTCATTTCCTTCTAACTTGTTGATTAACTGATTGATACGTTCTTCTTTTTCCGCCTCTTCAATGGGTAGTTCACTAGTAGGTAAATTTGATTTATCATACTTTTGGTTAATATTAAATCGTTTGAAAGAATGTTTTAATATTTTAAAAATGGTACTGCGGTCTGGATTATCTACTAAACATTGTCGATAGAGGACATGAGGGATGTATTGTTCAAATTTCTTTAATTTGGAAAAGTACTCTTGCCGCAAGGACAGCAAAATTTTTACAGAAAGATTGTTTGTAAAGACTAAATTTAAAAAGGTATTAAACTCCTCTTCTTCCGTTTTACTGCCGCTAGTAAAAATTTCTTCGAATTGGTCAAAAATTAAATACGGTGTGGCGTTAAAACTGTATCTAAATTGTTGAAATAATTTAATGAATTGCTCTTTTTTAGATTTTTCTGTTTTTTTATTTTTACTTATTAAGTCTTCCTTCACTTTTCTCAATGCCAATAAGGTAGTGGACTGTTTTTTTAAATCAGCAACGGTTATTTCTCTTTTTTGAAATTGAGCCTCCAAGCCAATTATTTTTTTATTCAATTGCTTGATGTCTTGCCGTATGTGTGCTAATTCCAACCTTTTTTGCGTCAATGATACAATCAAATCTTTCACGGTCAATCCCCAGTTTTTTCCCAATTTGGTTGTTAGTTCTTGCGTAATGGATTCTATTAGTCCTTTGTCACTACGTCTAATCTTAAAGACTTTGTCTTCTTTAATTTTTAGTTTTTTTAGTAACCCACAGTTAATTAAACTGGATTTACCAGAACCTGAAGGTCCATATAAAACAACAAAAGAAGATTTTCTAAAAGCATCAATTAAATCCTTAGATTCTTTATTTCTTCCAAAGAATTGGTCACTTTCAGCCTCTTGATATGCTGTTAAAAATTTAAAGGGATTATTAGACTTTTTCACTAGGGTGGTTTGTTGAGTTTCCATAGTTATTCGATTATTTTTAACAGTTTATCAATATGCTCATAGATTTTCACCATCTCATAGACATTTATCTTTGATTCTTCCACATCGCCATCTTTTTCTTTACGCGGCCAATGGTCGGGGTCTCCTAATTTTTCGTCTTTTAAGGAGGTATAAAGTAAGCCATTGAGGGTAATAGAATAGTTCGATAAAAAGACCATATCTATTTCATTGATACCTTTTCTTCCCGCATTAGTATCAATAAAAAAGGGAGATAAATTTAGAACAGGAGTTGCATCTATCCCATTTGGTTTGTGATTTAAGATAATAGAATATACATCGTATATCTTGGCAGATTTTCTAGGTTTCCATGACTTTTTTCTTTTATCTTTTGAAAAAAAACGTATAGTATAAAAGTATTTATCGGACTCAATTAAGTACCTAGTAAAATTAGATTCTTGGACAGATGCCAATTCGTAATCTTTAAAAAAGCCTGCTTGTTGAATAAAAAATTTAAGATAACTTTCTCCTTCTATAAAAAAGTGACCTAATTTCTTGGAAGGTTTCTGACAAAATGTATTAGCAAATTTCTTGAGTTGTTTTTGGTTGTTTTTTAAAAAATTATGTCCTTCTCTAATAAATATATTTTCAATTTTTAGTTCTTGCTCTATTACCTTATACAAAGTCAATAAAAAATCAATTCTTTCTTCAATCATAGCTGGTTCTCCTTGTTCATAGAGCAACCAGTTCTCTAGTAAATAGGTGTTCAGTTGTTCTTTAAAAAGAGGAGTTAATTGGGTATCTTTCTCAATTTTTTTCGCCTTCGAATTCTTTTGCGCCTCTTTTTCTAGCAAAAAATGCCACAAAACGGAAAACCCACAATATTTTAGAAAAATTAGTTTGATATGAAATAAGTGTTGTAGAGCTTTGAAACGATAAACACCTAATTTTTTTCCCTCATCATCATCCATTTTAGGGGAGACTTTTTTCAAAAAATGAGCTAGTGGCATAGGAAAGTAACGGTAAAGGAACTCTCCATAAAGTTGACGTTCCTTCGCAAAAATCTGGCAAGTTGTAAAATCAGTTTTATCGAACCATTCTTCAATTAATTTTTCGTATGCGCTATTAACATCATAATTGGTTATATCCAAACCGTAATTCATTCGCTCATCAAAATTTGGTACATCTTTATTCTCAATGTATTCGTAGTCCGAGCTATCACTATCGTTCGTTTTTTTTTGCACAAGACCTCGATTCTCCCCTTCTATTACTTGTTCGGCTTCCAATATTCCAATGGCTTTCTCAAAACAGTTTTTAATTTGTGCAGGCTTACAAAAATTAGAAATATCCTGACACAATAACTTATAGAAATTAACACCAGTCTCTTTTGCCACGTAATCATTGATGTTATCTTTTGTATAAATTACTATCGGAACATCTATTAATAGTCTTCCTAATGACTCTGTTTTACAACCATTGAGAAAAACAATTTTTAACCTTTTACTATTATTCAAAATTCTAGCAATTCCCTTGTCATTAATTAATTTGTCGGATAATTGAGTAGCCCCATCACCGTGGTGTCCACTAAAATGAAACACCGTCATTTCGTCCGAATACTTAACTAACAATTCTTTGAATCTGTCGAACCCTAAATTATAATGAATTTCTCTTCTCAGACTTCCTTGCTCCTTCAATATAAGGGTATCCATTAAATTACCGAAAGTATCATGACATTGGTCTTGCTCTGCTTTTAGGTCGGCTAAATTCCTATCCTCATCGTTATCATAAGTTCCAAAAAAAAATTCCATAATTCTTGTTTATCTCTACGGTAAATAATTGTTTTATTTGATTGTT
>CALLVC010000594.1 GCA_938010785.1 uncultured Saprospiraceae bacterium | reverse complement strand
ACTCCTGGTCCTAAAAATCCTAAAAAAGGCAAACGAAGCGCCGAAAAATTTATGCTAGGATTTGAAATTTATAGAGCTGACCAGACTGCCTTAGATTACACTGACATTAAAATAGAAATTTACGACCACGACCAAGAAAAGACAATTTTCAAAAGAGATTATACAGAAATGCCTACTAATAAATACAGTAGCGTTACTTATTTTGAAAATATGACTTACGGCAGCAATCTAACGATGTTGATTCAAGCACCAAACTATTTTGCGAAAGAAATTAATATTTCTTATGATGAAGGTTGTGCTACTGAAAGAACTAAGTTTTGCGTTAACGGTTTAAATAATCCTCCTTTTGAAATTGACGGAGAATACGGTGACCGATTTATCTTTCCAGTTACTTTAGATTCTATTACGGTTGGTGAAGAATTAGCTATTCCAAATATTTACTATAAATACAATAGTGCTGAATTACAGCCACGTTCTTTCTGGATTTTAGATTCCTTATCTAAAGTAATTGAACACAACCCTGAATTATCTATCGAATTGGGTGGACACGCGGATGCTAGAGGGCAAGATGCATACAACATGGAATTGTCTCAAAGAAGAGTAAATAGTGCTAAAAACTACTTAACTCAAAAGATAGGTGGAGATGTAGCACAAAGAATGACCGCAATTGGTTACGGTGAAACCCAATTAATTAATGATTGTGGTAATGGCGTTGACTGTGGAGAAGATTTACACCAACAGAACCGTAGAACAACTTTAAAAATTAATGAAAAGAAAGAAGAGACCGTTATTTTAACCTTAGAGGAAAGAATGAAATTGCGTAGAGAGCAAGGAGAAGTAGCTGCTGCTCACAAAAACTAAAATTTTTCATTTTTCATAATATCGTTTTAATTGTAATCCCTTGAACAGAAACCTTCAAGCTTTTTTAAAAGTTTGAAGGTTTTTTTATTGGGTACATCCAATTAATGCCTCTATTGGGTATCAAATAGATGATGGCAAATGGTAATTACATCACCAACTATTCGTTATTGCAAACACTAGGGCGAACGAAAAGTCGTTTTTATAATATGTAATCGACTGGTAAAAATTAAAAACTGCTAAAATCTTGGTTTGAAGATGTAATCTTCAAACATCGACTATCAACTTTTCAAAGGTTTATATATTACGATTTTGACTTTTCGTTCGCCCTATTTCAAACACAAAGCTGATTAAAGTAAAAGTAATATGATACGGTTGGGAAGAAAGCGAGGAAATTACTTTTGTATTAAAATAAAATTTATGTCTATAAGAGTTATCCTATTTCTATCAATATTAGCAATCGCCTGTAATGCTCCCGATAAAGTAGAGGAGAAACAACAATTGAATTATCCAGCCGATGCCGATATAAACAACTTTAAAACCTATCAACATCGCGATAGTCTAAAAATTATTGATTTTATTACGGTTGTAAAAAATGGTAAAGAAAACGAACCTCAGCCAAGCATTTTCTTATATCAAGATGAAAATGATAAAATTAGAATAGCTGTAGAAAAAAATAGTGCTTGGCATACTTGGGAAATTTTCGATGCGTCTGAGGACCAATATTATGCGGATGTCCGATTGGAGAATTTTGACAATAAAGGTCATAAAGAACTAATCATTACTTCCTCTTACGGTAGCCGACTACAATCCACAATGGGCAATGAATTTTATCAGGATACAGACATCTGGGACTTAGACAATGTTCGTCATTATTTTCATATTCAGCATGGTTATCATGAAGATGACAAAGGCAGGAATGGAGATAATACTTACTCGAAAGATTGTAACTTAGAAATTCAAATTCAACCCTTATCCATTACTGTATCCAAAGATAAAAAGTTTGCTGATTTGGAAGTAAATGCAGACTGTTTCAAAAATGAAAAATATCCTAAATCTTTTCGATTAGTTGAAAACGAAATGGTTGAGTCTACGGATAGTTTGTGAGCCTAAAAATCAATGATAAAGAAAATGGAAATTTCATTACCTTTGGTATTTATCAATTCATCAATGCCATCGAAATGAATCGTTCTCTTTTTCCGCTCCTTTTCCTGTTTTTAATGCTAGGTTGTACCAATTCTAAGGTAAATACCCCTGAGGTCGTTTCCCCTCCCAACATTTTGTTCATTATGTCCGACGACCATGCCGAGCAAGCAATTAGTGCTTATGGTAGCAAAATGATTGAGACACCGCACATTGACCGTATCGCAAAGGAAGGGATTTTATTCAAAAATAGTTTTGTGACCAACTCTATCTGTGCGCCAAGTCGAGCTGTTTTATTGACGGGCAAATACAGTCATTTAAATGGCCTAAGAGATAATCGAGACCAATTTGACGGTAGTCAACAAACCTTTCCAAAACTCTTGCAACAAGCGGGGTATCAAACTTCGGTGATTGGAAAATGGCATTTAAAAACTCATCCAACGGGTTTTGACTATTGGAATATCTTAATCAATCAAGGGCATTACTATAACCCTGAAATGGTGGAAATGGGAAAAGATGGCGGCATTGCCGATACTTCTACGACAACAGGTTATACGTCTGATGTCATTACGGATATTGCTTTAGCAACTTTAGAAAAACGAGATAAAAACAAGCCGTTTTGTATGCTCTATCATCACAAAGCACCGCATCGAAATTGGATGCCACATCCTAGAGATTTTGGAAAATACAAAGACATCCCAATGCCTGATAATTTTTGGGATGACTATGCAACTAGGTCTACCGCTGCAAGTACGCAAGATATGCATGTCAAGGATATGTTCCTTTCTTTGGATATGAAATTGATGCCCGAAGATTATGAGGGCATTCCTGTTGGAACTGGTGGTGGCGGCGGAAAATTTGACCCGACCAATAATTGGGTCAACTCCAACTATGGTCGAATGACCGATGAGCAAAAGGCCGCTTGGAATGCTTATTATGACCCTATTCGGAAAAAATTTAGAGATAATCCTTTGAGTGGAAAAGCCTTGGCGGAATTTAAATATCAGCGCTACATGGAAGATTATCTAGGGTCGGTCAAAGCAGTAGATGATAATATTGGGCGAGTTTTAAAATATTTGGATGATAATGGTTTAGCAGAAAATACCCTAGTGATTTATACCTCTGACCAAGGATTCTATTTGGGCGAGCATGGCTGGTATGACAAGCGATTTATGTACGAAGAATCTATGGGTATGCCATTGGTCGCTCGGTTTCCAAAAGCTATTCCTGCGGGACAAGTGAATGAAGATTTGGTGATGAATCTAGATTTTGCCCCTACCTTTTTAGACTACGCAGGTGTTGACATCCCCGATGATTTTCAAGGTAAATCTTTACGGTCCGTCCTAGCTGGCAAAACACCTACTGATTGGCGGAAATCTGTTTATTATGAATACTTCGAATATCCACACGGCTGGCATTCGGTGAAACAGCATTATGGTGTGCGAACCGACCAGTATAAACTCATTCACTTTTATAATGATATTGATGCTTGGGAATTATATGATTTGGAAAAGGATGCTTCGGAGATGAATAATTTGATTGATCATCCTGATTACCAAGATATTGTGCAGGAATTGAAAGTTGAATTGGAGCGGTTGAGGAAAGACTTGAAAGT
>CALLVC010000593.1 GCA_938010785.1 uncultured Saprospiraceae bacterium | reverse complement strand
TAGAAACAATAACAAAATAAATACTAGCGATACAATTAATAAGGTCAAGATTAAGAAGAAAAAACCCGTTTAAATCTTTCCTGCAAATAGAATTCCCGTCATTTTACAAGCATCTTGTTGTTTTTAGCTTAACAAATGACGATATTTGTTAAAAACAACGTCAATTATTTAAGATGAATATTCTAAAATTTAATATAGAATCTTGGTGGTCTATCCTTAAAAACCTAAACAACGATATTAAATTAGAGTTGGCGAGTCGGTTGATAGATTCGATTAAAAAACCAATCCCACCTGTTGAGGAAAATGATGATTGGAAAAAGTTAGCAGGTGCTTGGAATAATATGGAGCAATCTCCCGAAGAACTTGCTGATTTTATTAGAAATAGTCGTTTTACAAACCGCCAAATAGAACCATTCGATTGAAATACTTATTAGATACTAATATAGTTGTTTTTTTCTTTAGAGATAAGTATGGCATTACTGATAAGTTAGATAAGGTCGGTATTGCTAACTGCTTTATTTCAGAAATTACCTTTGCAGAGTTGAAATATGGTGCTGCAAATAGTCAAAATCCTACAAAACACAATAAAGAGATAGCGCAATTACTTGAATTCATTTCTGTTATTCCCATTACTTCAGCTATTGATTTATTTGCTACCGAAAAAGCTCGTCTAAGAAAATTAGGCAACCTCATAGATGATTTCGATTTATTAATTGGTTGTACTGCGGTTGAAAATGATATGATTTTAGTCACAAATAATACTAAGCATTTTCAGCGTATTCTAAATATTCAATTAGAGGATTGGAAAGTGACTACTTAAACTTACCCGCTACCATAGCAGACTAAAAGCACCACCAACCGTTAAGATTCTGTTAAAATAACATCATTTTTTATCATACCTAGAAGGCTTATGTATGTTTGTTGCCAACTTCAAAATCGAAGTCGATGTAAAAACAGTAAGTGAGAAATGACGCCTATTCACAAACACCTAAAACTCTTTTTAAGCACAATTATATTTTTACTTTTCCATGTATTTGCTTACAGTCAAACAGAAACTTTTCTTCCTTTAAAACAGGATACAGGAAAGGTAGCTTTTACCAAAGTCATCCTCGACGGTAGAGTCTATTTTCGCAATGAAAATACAAATCAATTTATCACGTATTCAGAATATTTGTTGCTTCGGGACGCTGGGTTAGTAGAACAATCCGAAGTTGACAATCATATGGTCTATGATTCTTTTGCCGACCATTGGGAAGGGGATAAAGTGAATCCATATAAAGATGTAGTCTTGTCCACGCCTTTCAAAATTCAATTTGACCAAACTACGTTTACCCACCCTATTGATGGTGAGATTAAAGTTACTTCAAGATTTGGAAGACGACGACGACGACCTCACAGAGGGATAGATATTGACCTTGTTACGGGAGATGCGGTTCGGTCCGTTTTGTCTGGTAAAGTCCGTTTTGTTGGCTATAGCAGAGGCCATGGAAAAACAGTCGTTGTCAGACATGCCAATGAAATAGAAACGGTCTATGCGCATTTGTCTGAATACGCAGTTAATACCGATGACATTATTTCGGAAGGACAAATTATTGGGAAGGGAGGAAATACAGGCAGAAGTACAGGAAGTCATTTACATTTAGAAGTTCGTTATAAAGGTGTTTGTATCCATCCAGAGTATGTATTCAATTTTGATGGGAGTAACTCCATTCGTGGTGCGGAATTATGGGTATCTAATGGATGGAAATCCCCACGGTCGCACAGTGCCTACCGAAAAAGTAAAGTAACGCCCCTATTTACAGAAGAAGAAGCCATTGCTTCCGAAAAAGCAGAGCCTAGATTTCATAGAGTACGAAGTGGAGAGACATTGTCCCATATAGCGATGAGGTATCATCTTGGTGTACGAGAAATCTGTAGATTGAATGCTATTTCTCAAAATTCTACCTTAAGTATTGGACAAATAGTAAAAGTCAGATAGATAATGGATTCCAATAAAAAGTTTCTTAATGGAACGCTCAATACGATTCTGCTTGCTCTTTTTAAAGAACATGGCAAAATGTATGGTTATGAAATATGTCAGCTAACAAAAGAAAAGACCGATAATACCATTCTTTTAACGGAAGGGGCCATTTATCCTGCGCTGCATAGATTAGAAAAAGACGGACTTCTTCTTTCATCAAAAGAGAAAACCAATGGTCGGACAAGAAAATACTATTCGCTAAATAGTAG
This sequence comes from uncultured Saprospiraceae bacterium, assembly GCA_938010785.1. GTDB lineage: Bacteria > Bacteroidota > Bacteroidia > Chitinophagales > Saprospiraceae > JAFMDF01. The sequence goes on along the minus strand of CALLVC010000593.1, from coordinate 863 downwards.
TTCTATGCAGGAAATTGATTCTCAAATCAACTTGCTTTCTCAGTTTACAGGTCATTTACGAGTATTGTTAAATCAAAAAGCGTGATTATTTCCTTTCCTACCGTTCAATTGTAAAAAGACAATGAAAAAATCAAGAAAAATGAAGCTGCTTCCTTTTTTGAAATTTCAAATAGTCATGGGAGGTATTTTTGGTTTAATGATGGGGATGGTCTATGCTTTTGGTGGCTTGATAATTGATACGCTTGTTAGTGCAAATTGGATGATACATCCAGAGACTTCAGGATTAAGTTATGGGACTCTACTAGCATTTGGCGCATTAATTGGCATGCCTATAATATTTGCGGGTATAGGTTTGATAGTAGGTGTTTTTGAAGTCTTGATGTTTAATACATTATCAAAATGGTTGGGCTGGATAGAGATAAATTTTGAACAAAAAAAATAAGTCCAATGCAAAGTCAAATTTCCCTTCAAGGGTACCAAGACGAAAATGGAAAATTCCACAGTTTCCCCGGTAAGCGCCAAAAAGAAAAGCAAGCCTTAATGCTGCAATATTTAGCATCAAAATTTGAAGCGGGCAAAATATATTCAGAAAAAGAGGTCAACGATATTTTAAATGAGCATCATAGCTTTAATGACCCTGCTACACTTAGAAGATTAATGTTTGGTAGTCGATTAATTAATCGAACCGTAGATGGTCGACAGTATTGGTTGCCGACCCTCTAGTAAATAAAATTAATTCAAGGTTCGAACAATTCTTAAAGAAAGAAAATGCGTTAATTTTTAGTGCATTTTACTTGCTTCGCCGTAAAATTTCTAAAAATTGCCTTATTTCCTTTCATTGTCCGCAACTTGGGTTAGTTAAA